>DATHEP010000543.1:0-3527 GCA_035318525.1 Conexibacter sp. | reverse complement strand
CCCGTCCCGCAGAACGCGGCCGCGCCGAACGGTGACGCCGCGGGTGTACTCCCTCGCGGAGCGGGCGGGCTTCCGCTACTCCTTCCCGCGCGACGCGCTCGTGTTGCGCGGCATCGGGGAGCGGTTCGGTCCGGTGCTCGTGCGCGAAGGCGGGCACCCGCACGGGCACGGGCACACTGCTCGCCCGCCGCTCGAGTCCGGTCTCGACCGAGCCGAGGTCAGAGCGTCCCGGCGCGCTGCCGGAGATGCACGTGAGGGCCATCAGGCTCGACGACACGTCGGGCCTCGTCGCTGACGGCTCAGAGGTCGCGGCGGCGGAACGCCAGCGCCGCGAGCGCCAGCACGGCGACGGACCACGCCACCGCCCACGGCCAGATCGCCGCGCCGACGCCGCTGGCGCCGCCGAACGGCCCGAGCTGCACGATCACGCCGGTCGCGCCGCCGATGTCCGAGGTCAGCGCGTGGAGGCCGTTCTGGTAGAGCGCCTCGAACGGGACGATCCACGAGATGATCTCGCTCGCCGTCGTCAGTCCGTCCACGTCGAGCCCCTCGCCGATCTGGCCCAGCAGCCCGGCCGCGAGCCCCGTGGCGAAGACCATGAAGATCGCGATGCCGTTGGCGGTCGTCCCGAGCACGGTCGAGCCGAGCAGCGAGATCGCCACCACGGTGACGACGCCCAGCGCCAGGCCGGCGGCGGGGACGAGGTACGACGCGGGCGTGAAGTCGCCGGCGGCCCGCGTGATGAACGCGGCGGCGAGGAAGACGATCACGACGTAGGGCACGCAGACGGCACAGGCGGCGAGCAGTCGTCCGACGAGCAGCGTCGTGCGCCCCACCGGACGCACGACGAGCGGCTGCAGCAGGCCGCGCTCGGCGTCCCCGCGGACCGCGCCGAGCGTGAGGAAGATCGCCAGCACCACGCCGAGGAAGAGCGCGACGAACATCGCCAGGCCGAGCAGCGTCCCGCCCGCCAGCGCCCGCTCGTCGATCGGGACGAAGCCCCCGCCGCTGTTCCGCTCCAGCGACGCGAAGGCCTCGAAGGCGGCGAGGGCGTAGAGCCCGAGGAAGACCGCGGTCAGCAGCGCAACGACGAGCAGCACCCGGCGGCGGACCGCCTCCCGCAGCGCATGACCGGCGATCGTGATCGCATCGCTCATCCGTCGCGCCCCACTACGGCGGCGAGATAGGCGTCCTCGAGCGTGCCGCTCACGACGCGGACGCCGTAGACCTCCGCACCGCCGGCCACGAGCTCGCGAACGATCTGCGGGACGTCCTCGCGGCGCGCATCGGGCAGGCGGCGCACGCCGTCGGAGGTCTCGACCTCGACGCCGCCGGGCGCGGTCAGGTCCTGCGGCCGTCCCTCGGTCACCACGCGGCCGCCGTCGATGATGACGACCCGGTCGCAGACGAGCTCGACCTCGCTGAGCAGGTGCGAGTTCAGCAGCACGCCGACGCCCTGGTCGCGCAGCCCGAGGAGCAGGTCGCGCACCGTGCGCCGGCCGCCCGGGTCGAGCGCGCTCGTCGGCTCGTCGAGCAGCACGAGCCGCGGGTCGCCGATCAGCGCCTGCGCGATGCCCAGCCGCTGCTGCATGCCCTTGCTCATCGTCTCCACGCGGCGCCCGCCCTCGCCCACGAGGCCGACCCGCGCCAGCAGCGCCTCGCGCTCCGCGGCGCCGCCGTCGGACCGGGCCAGGCGCTGATGCAGCGCGAGCACCTCGTCGGCGCGCGCCCAGCCGGGGAAGCGGAACAGCTCGGCGAGGTAGCCGGTGGACGCTCGTGCCGCCAGGCTGCCGGCCGGCGCGCCGGCGACGTGCACCTCCCCGGCCGTCGGCCGCACCAGTCCGCAGGCGATCTTCGTCAAGGTCGACTTGCCCGCCCCATTGGGGCCGAGCAGGCCGACGAGCTCCCCCGCTGCGACTTCGAGCTCGACGGCGTCGAGCGCGGTCGTCTTGCCGTAGCGCTTCGAGAGGCCGCGGGCGGACAGGGCGGCGGTCACCCGCACAGCCTCACCGACACCGCCGATGTCCGGCTTTCAGGCATCTGCGTGCCACCGGGCTGCTGCACGGCCCCGCGATTGCCGCGGCGGCCTCGTCAGCGACTCTCATCGTGGCGGCTGTCCGGCAGCTCGCCGTGGGCAGCTTCAAGCTCGCTGAGGTCCGCCAGGTCGCGCTCGCGGCTGGCGATCCGCTTCAGTGCCACGAGATCCCCCAGAGAGCAGATCGGCGCTTCGACACCATCGACCCTTCTCACATCGGCGCGCGAGATCAGCTCAGCGAAGGTGAGGGGGGATGCCTGCTCGGCGAGCAGATCGATGTGGCCGTGCGGCGTGGCGAGGTGGACCGACCTGCCGGCGGCGATGGTGTCGGCCGGGATCGGCGAGCCGTCCGGACGCGTTGCGCTCCACTCCGCGATCAGCGCACGAACCCGCTCGATGTTGTCATTCCCGGGTTCGAGGACGACATCGATGTCGCGGGTCATGCGCACGACGCCGTGGCGGATAAGCGCGATTCCGCCGATGAGGACGTAGCGGACACCGACCTTATTCAGGTCGGAGAGGATCCGGCCGAAGCCCGTCACGCGTGCGGACGATCGGACGCCGCGAGCTCGATCCCCATCTGGCTCAGCGCGATGCCCTCGGCAAGCAGCTCGTCGGGGTCGCGAGCCGCGTCGCTGATCAGTCGGTAGCGGCGCCACGCCTCGTTGGCTGCTGCGTCGTCGCCGCGTGCCTCCGCGGCATGGGCGTCCCGGGCAGCCTGGCGAAGGCGTTGCTCCTGGCGCGGTTCCAACATGCCGCCGAGCATAGACAAGCGCACGGGATGCAACCGGTCGAGAGCGACCTCGCCCAGCAGATACGCGGCCGCCGAGGTGGTTACCCCTCCGAGGGCGACGGTCAGTCTGACGCCGAGCGCCAGCAGCCACAAGGAGCCATGGATGCATCACGAGTCGATCCCACCACCCGCGCCGCGCTCCCAGCACGAACGCGATCATGCGGCTGCCGGCGACGTCGGTCATGATCTCGCCCGGCCGCGACAGGCCGAGCTGACGAGTTCGCGTCCTGCTCAATATGTGCCGGGGGCTGCTGTCGAGGCGTCGATCCGCTCCTTGCGGACCTCCTCGGAGACCGTCTGCTCCTCGGTTACGGTGTCCTTGGTCATACGCACCCGCTCCTTCGGGACAGCGCGCTTCTCGGTCACGACCTCCTCCTCGTGCAGCACGACCGCGTGCTCCTCGTCGGAGATCGCAGGCCCCTCGGTCGCGCGATGTTGGCGTCGGTGATCGGCTCGCGCTCGACCCGCACCTCCTCGCGCTGAACCGGCACGGTCTGCTGCACCTGCTCGGTGACCACGTACTTGCGCAGACGCGCGCGACCGCGCTCACGCCGCGCGGTTCCGACCCGAAGCTCCTCCTCCGAGCGCGAGACGGCGGCCGACACCGTATGTCAGATACACCGAGCCGTCCTTGCCACCGCGACGACCTTGTCGACGACGCGACTGCCGTTTGCCTATCTGTGCAGTAGCTCGCAGACG
>DATHEP010000542.1:0-4890 GCA_035318525.1 Conexibacter sp. | reverse complement strand
GCCCCAGCCCCACGTGTTCGACTGCATCAGCGCGAGCACGAGCGCACCGAGGCCGAGCACGATCAGCGGCGCGCCGACCCAGTCCATCCGCCCGCCCTGCGGCGCGTCGCGTCTGAGCGTGCGCCCGGCCAGCGCGAGCATCACGAGGCCGACCGGCAGGTTCACGAAGAAGACCGCGCGCCAGGTGATCCCCTCGACGAGCAGGCCGCCGACGAGCGGCCCGAGCGCGAGGAAGACCATCGAGATGCCCGCGTAGATCCCCATCGCGCGGCCGCGCTCGCTCGGGCCGAACGTGTTCGTGACGATCGCCTGCGAGGACGGCGTCATCATCGCCGCGCCGACCCCCTGGACGGTACGCGCGACGATGATCCACGTCTCCGACTGGGCGAAGCCGCAGGCGGCCGACGCGAGCACGAACAGCAGCGCGCCGGCGCGGAAGATCCGCACGTGCCCGAGCAGGTCGCCGGCGCGGCCGCCGAGCGCGACGAAGACGGCGATCGACAGCAGGTAGGCGTTGATGACCCACTGCAGCCCGGTCGTCGAGAGGTCCAGATCGCGCTGCATCGTCGGCAGCGCGACGGAGACGACGGTCTGGTCGATCAGGATCATCGACAGCGAGCCGGTCATCGTCGCGAGGATCCACCAGCGGCGGTTGTCGTCGTTCATTGCCGCAAGCCTCGCGTCTGCGGCGGTCGGCATGCTGTGCCGCGATGGGCGCGACGACGACGCTGGAGCCGGAGGGAAGCCACCGCTACGGGATCGTGCTCGCGCTCGCGCTCGCGGCGGTCACGTTCCTGATCCTCTCGCCGGAGTCGGACTGGAGCCGCGCGGCGGCGGTGGTGTTCGCGGGCATGATGCTCGTGACGGTCGTCGTCACGAGCCGCGGCGATCGCAGACTGCACCACAAGGAGAGCCTCGGGCTGATCCTGGTGACGGCCGCGGTCGCGCTCTCGCTCGCGATCGACTGGGCGCCGCACTGGGTCGGCTCAGTCACGTCCGTGCTGCTCGTGCTCGCGACGCTCGTGCAGCTCGTGCGCGGCATGGCGCGGCTGCTGCAGAGGCAGGGCGTGACCGTGCAGGCGGTCGCCGGGGCGCTCGCGATCTACCTGCTGCTGGGGATCCTGTTCGCGTTCGCCGTCACGGCGATGGCCAAGATCGGCTCCGAGCACTACTTCGCACAGGGCACCGACGGCACCGAGAGCCAGCGCGTCTACTACAGCTTCACGGGGATGACGACGACCGGCTTCGGCGACCTCACGCCCGCCACCCGCGGCGGCCGCGCGCTGGCTGTGCTCGAGATGCTGCTCGGCCAGATCTACCTCGTGACGGTCATCTCGCTGCTCGTCGGCAACCTGCGCCGCAGACGCGCCGCCGACGCGGCCGACAGCGCGGCCTGACGGCGGCTCAGTCGACCCCGATCCCCACCGCCTGCAGGTCGAGCGGGTGGACCCACGCCTCGTCGAGCAGCGTCCCGCCGGCGCCCTGCAGCGCGGCGCGCAACGGGATCGCCCAGCGGTGCTCCAGCAGCGCCACCGCCGCCGCCGTGCCGGGCGGGATCGCGTCGGCGACGTACCAGACGTCGTCATCCACGTCGCCGAGCTGCTCGGCCGCCACCGCGGCCGCCTCGTCGTCCGCGTCGGCCTCCACCGTCAGCCCCGTGAGCCGCCCGACGAGCACGCCCGGCTCGCCGCCGCCGCCCAGCTCCTGCGCGATCTCCAGCAGCTCGACGTTGCCGTCGTCGTCCTTGCGCACGACGAGCGCGTCGACCAGCCGCACGATGTCGTGCTCGGCCAGCCGCACGAGCTCCGCGAGCGCCTCGCCGCGCATCTCACCGCCCTCGAAGCCGAGCACCAGCAGCTGCATCGGACCGGTCTCCATGGCTCCCGTCCCTCCGCTCGTCATCCGCCCAGCACCTTGCGCTTGGCCGCGTCGAACTCCTCCTGCGTGAGCGCGCCGGCGTCGAGCAGGCCCTTCAGCTCGGTGAGGCGCGCGACGACGTCCTGGCCGCCGCCGGCGACGGCGGGCGCCGGAGCGGCCGGCGGGGGCGGGGCGGGAGCGGGCGCCGCCTGCTGCTGCTCGAGCGCCTCGAGCCGTTCCTCCTGCCCGGTCTCACGTTCGCCGGACCGTTGCATCCGCTTCCCGGCCGCGTATCCGGCTCCTCCGACCATCGCGGCTCGCACAAGCGGCCGCCGGCGGCGTGGACCCAACATGGCTACCTCCGGTTCGGGGTGCTCGACACATCCACCGTACCGCCGTCCTGCCAGCAAAAGATGAAAGTCGGCACGCCTCCGGTCACCCCTATACGGTGGGACTCGATGCCGATGCGCTCCCGCATCCTCGTCGCGCTCGCGTCGCTGCTCGCGGTCGTGGCGCTGCTCGGCAGCTGGGTCGACCGGCAGCTGCTCGACACCGACCAGTGGACCGAGACGAGCGCGGCGCTGCTGCAGGACGAGGCGATCCGCGTGCCGCTCGCCGACGAGATCTCCGCCGAGCTGGCCGACGGCTCGCGCACGACCGCGGCGCTGCAGGAGGCGCTGCCGCCGCGGCTGCAGCCGCTCGCCGGGCCGGCTGGCTCGCTCGTCGCCGACGCGGTCCAGAGAGCGGTGCAGCGGGTGCTCGCCTCAGCGCGCGTGCAGAGAGCATGGGTGACGCTCAACCGCGTCACGCACGAGCAGCTCGTCGAGCTGGTGGAGGGCGGCGGGACGGTCGTCGCGGGACGTGGCGTGATCCTCGACCTGCGCCCGCTCGCGAAGCAGGTCGCATCCGCGGTCGGGATCGACCCGGCGGTCGTCGACCGCCTGCCGAGACCGCGCGGGCGGATCGTGATCCTCGACCCGGAGAGACTGCAGAAGCTGCGCACGGCCGGCGACGTGCTCGACACGCTCGCGTGGCTGCCGGGGATCCTCGCACTCGCGCTCTTCGCGCTCGCGGTGTGGCTCGCCGGCAGCGTTCCGGGCGGCCGCCGCCGCGCGCTGCTCGCCTGCGGGATCGGCCTCGCGCTCGCGGCGCTGCTGGTGCTCGTCGTGCGGCGGGTCGTCGGCAACCAGGTCATCACAGCGGTCACCGGAGACGGGCCGCTGCTGGACGCGGCGCAGGCCGTGTGGACGATCGCGACGACGCTGCTGGCCGAGATCGCCGCGCTCGTCGTGGCCGTCGGCGTGCTCGCGCTCGCCGGCGCCTGGCTGGCCGGCGACGGCCGGCGCGCGAGCGCCCTGCGTGCCCGGATCGCCCCCACCCTCGCCGGCCGGCCCGACCTCGTCTACGGGATCGCCGCGATCGCCTACCTCGTGCTGCTGGCGTGGGGCCCGCTGTCGGTGATGCAGCGGCCATGGGCGATCGTCGCGTTCGGCGCGCTGCTGCTCGGCGGGATCGCGGCCCTGCGTGCGCAGGTCGTGCGAGAGCTCGCGGGCGGCGATGGGCACGACGCAGCGCCGCCCGCCACGGGATGATGCGGACGCGGGCCGCGACCGGCTCGCCCTCGCTCTCATGGCTCGCTTCGATCCACGCGCGCTGCTGCAGCGCCCGATCCGCGGCCGCTCGCCGCTCGCGCGCGCGGTCGAGCTGACGCGCGCCTCGCTCGACCGGCTCGTCGAGATTCAGTTCGTCGACCGCTCGATCGCGCTCGGCTCGCTCGCCTTCACGGCGATCGTGCCGCTGCTCGTGATCGCCGCCGCGTACATGCCCGGCACCGACGGGCTCGCCGACGAGCTGATCGAGCGCTTCCACCTGCACGGCTCCACCGCCGACATGGTGCGGCAGGTGTTTGCACAGCCCGACGACGTGAAGCAGTCGCTCTCGTGGCTGGGACTCGCGCTGCTGATCGGCTCGTCGCTCAGCTTCACGCGCGGGTTGCAGCGCGTCTACGAGCACGCCTGGCGACTCGACGCGCGCGGCTGGTACGGCACGCGCGCCGGCCTGATCTGGATCGGCAGCATCGTGCTCTGGTCGACGACCTTCAGCGCTGCGCGCGACTGGCTGGTCGACGCGACCGGGCCGCTCGCCTCGCTCGCGATCCTGCTCGCCGGCGACGCCGCGCTGTTCCTGTGGACGCCGTGGATCCTGCTCGCGAGACGCGTCGACTGGCGGCGGCTCGTGCCGAGCGCGCTGCTGACGGCCGTCGCGATGACGGCCTTCAGCGTCGGCTCGGTCATCTGGATGCCGGAGGCGATCAGCACCTCGGCCGACCACTACGGCTCGATCGGGGTCGCGATCTCGCTCGTCTCGTGGCTGGTGGGAGCTGGCTTCGCGCTGACGGCGTGCGCGGCCGTCGGCGCAGTGCTGGGCGGCGTGCGGGACGAGCCGGCGGCGGCGCGCTTCAGCGGGCCTGACTGAGCGGGTTCTCCCAGCGGATGCCCGGGAAGCGCGAGAAGTCGCGGTCCGTGCTGCACACGGTGAGGCCGTGCTCGACCGCAAGCGCGGCGAGGTGCGCGTCGTTCGCGATGTCGGGACGCGTCTCGCCGTCGAGCAGGTCGGAGAGGATCTGCTGATGGCGCTCCGTGGGCACGGGAATCCATGACTGCGGCAGCGCGAGCCAGCCCTCTGCCCGCGCCCACGCCTCGCGCAGCGGCACGGGACGCCGCATGACGTTCGCGTTTCCCATCAAGCGCACGAACGCGAGCAGCGTCGGCCACGGGAAGCCGACCCGGTCGGGCGCGTTCATGACCTCCTCGAACCACATCCGCGCCGGCTCGTGATGCGGCGACTCGGCGGCGTGCGCGTAGACGAGCAGGTTCGCGTCGAGCAGGATCACGGCGAGGGCGGCTCGGCGAGCTCGAGCGCCGCGGTCACGTCGTCGACGTCGACCAGCAGCTCGCCGACCGCGAAGGGCGCGACGCGATAGGGCGACGCGGGCCGTGCAAGGTCAGCCTCCTCGTCGTGTTCGAGGCCCAG
>DATHEP010000541.1:0-2259 GCA_035318525.1 Conexibacter sp. | reverse complement strand
GTGGCGCCCGACGCGAAGAACTCGCGGCGGCGCAGCAGGCGCTCCTCGACCTCGCCGAACTGCTCCTCGCGGTCGACCGCGAGCTGCTCGACCTCGGCCTCGACCTTGTCGGACAGCTCGCCCATCTCGGCCAGGCGCTTCTCGTCGTCGACGTGCACGACGATCGAGGCCGCGAAGTAGAGGACCTTCTCGAGCTCCTTGGGAGCGATGTCGAGCAGGTAGCCGATGCGGCTCGGGACACCCTTGAAGAACCAGATGTGCGAGACGGGCGCGGCGAGGTCGATGTGACCCATGCGCTCACGGCGCACCTTCTGGCGGGTCACCTCGACGCCGCAGCGCTCGCAGATGATGCCCTTGTAGCGGACGCGCTTGTACTTGCCGCAATAGCACTCCCAGTCCTTCGTGGGACCGAAGATGCGCTCGCAGAAGAGGCCGTCCTTCTCGGGCTTGAGCGTGCGGTAATTGATCGTCTCGGGCTTCGTGACCTCGCCGCTCGACCAGTCGTGGATCTGCTTGGTCGAGGCGAGCCCGATCTTGATCGCATCGAAATTGTTGATGTCGATCACGTGCACCCCTTCGGGGTTGTGGTGGAAGAAAGACGAGAGCGGATCGGGGACGCCGCCCGCAGGCGGCGCCCCTTCACGCGCGTCAAGCTTGGATCTCGGGGGCGTCGGCGCCGAGCACGAGCTCGTCGACGGCCACGTCGTCCACGTCGTTCAGGATCTCGTCGGCGGGCACCTCGTCGGCGGCCTCCTCGGCCGGCGCGCCCTCCTCGAGCTCCTGTGCTTCCGGCTCGCGCGGCGTTGCGCGGAGCGAGCCGGGGGAGATGTCGATGCCGAGTTCCTCGGCCGCGCGGAGGAGCTCGTCGTCCTCCTCGCGGATCTGGACCTCGCCGCCGCCCTCGGAGATGACGTTCACGTCGAGCGCGAGCGACTGCATCTCCTTGAGCAGCACCTTGAACGACTCGGGGATCGAGGGCTCCGGGATGTTCTCGCCCTTGACGATCGCCTCGTAGGCCTTGACCCGGCCGACGGTGTCGTCCGACTTGACGGTGAGCATCTCCTGCAGCGTGTAGGCGGCGCCGTAGGCCTCGAGGGCCCACACCTCCATCTCGCCGAAGCGCTGACCGCCGAACTGCGCCTTGCCGCCCAGCGGCTGCTGGGTGACGAGCGAGTACGGCCCCGTGGAGCGGGCGTGGATCTTGTCGTCCACCAGGTGCAGGAGCTTGAGCACGTAGAGGTAGCCGACCGTGATCTTGCGGTCGTACTCCTCGCCCGTGCGCCCGTTGTGCAGCACCGCGCGGCCCGAGCACTTGCGGCCGTGGTTGTCGTCGGCGTCGATCGTGAGGCCGATGCCGTCGTCGAGGTGCGTCTCCTGGTAGCTCACGAGCGCCTCGTCGACCTGCTCCGGCGTGGCGCCGTCGAAGACCGGCGTGGCGATGAACTCGGGAGCCGAGCCGTCGCCGCCGTGTGCGGCAGCCCAGCCCAGGTGCGTCTCGAGGATCTGGCCCACGTTCATGCGGCTCGGCACGCCGAGCGGGTTGAGGATGATGTCGACGGGACGTCCGTCGGCCAGGTACGGCAGATCCTCCTCGGGCACGATCTTGGAGATCACGCCCTTGTTGCCGTGGCGGCCGGCGAGCTTGTCGCCCTCCGAGATCTTGCGCTTGGTCGCGACGAACACGCGGACGAGCTCGTTGACGCCGGGGGACAGATCGTCGCCCCGTGCGCGCGAGAACGTCTTCACGTCGATGACCTTGCCGCCCTCGCCGTGCGGGACCTTGAGCGAGGTGTCGCGGACCTCGCGCGCCTTCTCCTTGAAGATCGCGCGGATCAGCTTCTCCTCGGCCGTCAGCTCGGTCTCGCCCTTGGGCGTGACCTTGCCGACGAGCAGATCGCCCGAGCGGACCTCGGCGCCGATGCGCACGATGCCGCCCTCGTCGAGGTCGCGCAGCGACTCCTCCGAGCGGTTCGGGATGTCGCGCGTGATCTCCTCGTCGCCGAGCTTCGTGGAGCGGGCGTCGATCTCGTACTCGTGGATGTGGATCGACGTCAGGACGTCGTCCTTCACGAGCCGCTCCGAGAGGATGATCGCGTCCTCGAAGTTGTAGCCCTCCCAGGACATGAACGCGACGAGCAGGTTCTTGCCCAGCGCGAGCTCGCCCTGATCGGTCGAGGAGCCGTCGGCAAGCACGTCGCCCGCGGCGACCTTCTGGCCGGCGTAGACGATCGGCTTCTGATGGATCAGCGTGCCCTGGTT
>DATHEP010000540.1:0-5787 GCA_035318525.1 Conexibacter sp. | reverse complement strand
CATCTCGATCTACCCCGACGACGCCGCCGACGCCGACACGCTGCTGCGCCACGCCGACGCGGCGATGTACGAGGTCAAGCAGGCCGGCCGCGGCGGGATCGCCAGCTACGGCGGCGACTCGCGCCAGACGCTCGCGCGGCTGTCGCTGACCAGCAAGCTGCGCCGCGCGCTGCAGCGCGACGACTTCGTCGTCCACTACCAGCCGATCGTCGTGCCGGCGACGGGGGACCTCGCGGCGCTGGAGGCGCTCGTGCGCTGGCAGGACGCGGAGCGCGGGATCGTCGGCCCGAACGAGTTCATCCCGCTGGCCGAAGACGCCGGCCTGATCGAAGCGATCGGCGGCTGGGTGCTGAACGCCGTGTGCGCGCAGCTGCGCCAGTGGCACGAGATGGGGCTCGACACGCACGTGCACGTGAACGTCTCGCCGCGCCAGCTGCGGCGCCTGGACTTCCCTACGACGGTGCGCGAGTCCTTGGAGGCGGAGGGGCTGGCGCCGTCGTCGCTGACGCTGGAGATCACCGAGAGCGCCGCGATGCTCGACGCCGAGCGTGCCAACCCGATCGTGCGCGCCCTGCACGAGATGGGCGTGCGGCTTGCGATCGACGACTTCGGCTCCGGCCACTCGTCGCTGTCGCGCCTGCGCGACGTGCCGGTCGAGGTGCTGAAGATCGACCAGTCGTTCCTGCGCGGGATCCCCGACGATCCGCAGGCGGCGGCAATGACGAGAGCGATCATCGAGCTGGGCGCCGCGCTCGGGATGCTGACGGTCGCCGAGGGCGTCACGAGCGAGGAGCAGCGCCTGTTCCTCGTCGAGCACGGCTGCCCGCTCGCCCAGGGCTTCCACTTCGCCAAGCCGCTCGTCGCCGAGGACGCGACGGCGAGACTGCGCGCGTTGGTGGCGGGGCGCTAATAGCGCCTGCGACGGCTCGCCCGGGTGCGGCGCGTGGGAAGCTCGATGCCAGCCTCGCGCAGCAGGTCGTGAACGGCATCCGTGTACGCGTACCAAGAGCTGAGAAGCCGCTCGCCGGTGTGCTCGGTGCGCTTGAGGAGCGCCCGGTTCTCGCGGAGCACGGCCTCGATCTCATCGTCCAGCGCGTCTCGCTTCGTCACCTCCGTCATGAGACGAATCATACCTTCACCTAGCCCTCTTGTGTTGAATCTTCTCGATTAGCTCGCTCGTTATGGCGAGTTGCACCCGCAGGTCTGCGGCTTCGTCATATCCCTCGTGTGCTGAATCGTCCGAGTAGTCCTCGCGCCAGGCGGTTCGTCCGAGCGTTCTCTCCGAGACCTCGAACGGTCCGGCCCGCTTGAGCCAGTGCCCGTTCCTCATGCGGACGACCGTCGAGGTCACGACGAACACGCCGGCGACCACGAGGACGAGCGCGGCGGATGCCAGCCAGAGCCGGGCGATCCAGACGATCTCGCGGCTGGCGAAGATGTTGTCGAGGTAGTCGGGGTTCTGCGGTGTGAGGAGGGCTGTGGGGAAGAGCGCGACGCACAGCCATGCGAGCGATGCGGCAACGACCGTGAGCGCCGTTGCGACGACGATCGGTCGGAGGCTTTGTGCGATCGGGACGCCTCGGTCCCTGCGGTCTGCTGAGTCGTAAGTCATCGTGCGGAGCAGTTTAGAACTGAAGAAATCAGGACTCAACAGCGGTTATATGTTCATTTTCACATAGTTATGTGGGAAGTACGCCGGAGGCGGTGCTCCAGGTGAGGTTGGCGAGCGGCTCGGCGGTGCCGGCAGCCCGGGTGCAGGCGGCGAGCTTCGCGGCCAACTCGGCCTCTGTGGGCGGACGCGCCGGCGCGCCCGGTGGAAGCGCGAGGGAGGTCGAGTGGACCGTGCCGTCGTCGAGCATCAGCTCGATCGCGACCTCGCCGGCGAGCAGGCCGTCACCGCCCGGGGTCGTGGCCGCCTCGAGTGCCTCGACCAGGCGCTGCGCCTCGGGGCGCCGGACGGCCTCGTCGGCGAACGAGGCGAGGTCGGGGTAGTCGTCCAGCAGCGCGGCCGCGACGCCGTACTCGAGGCTGAACTTGCCCTCCAAGCCGGTCCGCGGACGGTGGTGGATCAGCGGCTGCAGCGCGCTCTCGGGCGTGGTGACGCGGATCCGTCTCACCCGCTCCGCCCGCAACGCCGGCTCGCGCTCGCGCAGCGCGCGCACGGCCGCGATCGGTCGCTGGAGCGCGTAGCAGCAGGGGTGCAGCTTGATCGCGAGGCCGTCGGGGACGGCGGGGCCGGCCGGGTCGAGCAACCCACGGGCCGGCTCCGACGCCCCAAGATCGCCGCCCACGAGCGCCAGCCACTGCTCGAGCGCCGCCGGGTCCGCGCTCGCCCCCGCGGCGGCAAGCCGCGCGGCCCGCACGCCTGCGTCGGCCGCGAACCCGACCTGCAGCGACTTCGCGCTCGTCCCGAACGCCCGCTGCACGCCGCCGGCGGCCGGCACCGCGAGCGCGATCGCCGCGGCGGTGCGCTCGGCGTCCAGCCCGAGCGCGCTCGCGGCCGCGACGGCGGCGGCCGGAGCGCCCGCCGTGCACGTCGCGTGCCAGCCGGCGCTGTAGTGCGACCAGCCGAGCGCCGCCCCGAGGCGCACCATCGCTCCGGCCCCCGCCAGGTAGTCGCGCGCGCCGCCGCCGCACGCGAGCACGACCGGCACGCACACGGCGCTCACGTGCGTGGTCGACGGCAGGTGCAGGTCGTCGAAGTCGAGCACGTGCGCGAGCGCCGCCCAGCGCCCGGCCTGGCCGAGCGGCTCCAGCAGCGGGTCCAGTGCGCGCCCCTCCGGCGCGTCGCGCGCGGCTGCCGCCACGGCGACCGTGTCGAGCAACGCGCGCCGCGCGAGGGTGAGGTCGTCCGCGTCCGGCTCCAGGGACGCGGTCCAGCCGGCGAGCGAGTCGGCGAGCGCGGGCATCCGCGAGCCATGATGCCGGTCCCGCCCGACGCGCCTCGCCGATCGAGCACGCGCCAGCGTTACCGAACTCCGGCGCGTCACGCATTGCAATCCGGTGCGACGGCGGGCAGACTGCCGCTCCGTGGACTTCGTCGGGGGCAAGATCAAGGGATACGTCGGCCCGCAGGACGTCGCCGAGCAGCTCGACGACGTCGAGCAGGTGATCGTCGACTTCGTCGAGCAGGCGACGAGCACGGTCGACGTCGCCGTGCAGGAGCTCGACAGCATCCCGATCGCCGAGGCGCTCATCCGTCAGAAGCGCGCCGGGTGCAGCGTACGGATCGTGCTCAACCACTCCTACCTCCAGGATGAGGTGAGCAGAAGCCGTCCGCTCGACCCGGCGCTCACGACCGTCGCGGCGCTCGCCGCCGACGACAGCGGCGACTACAAGGTCAACCGCGACGTCTTCGCCGCGCTCTGCCGTTGCGGGGTCGAGGTGCGGATCGACCTCAACCCGACCGCGATCTGGCACCAGAAGTTCATCGTCAACGACCTGCGGATCGAGGGGGACGGCGACTTCGCCACAGGCCGGCGCCCGGGGCTGCTGACGGGCTCGGCGAACTTCACGGGGACCGACTGCCACAACAACCTCAATCACGTGCTCGTGTTCGACACGCGCGGCCGACGCCTCGTCGAGAAGGAGTTCGCCAGCGAGTTCGCGGAGGCGTGGGGCGGGGAGTTCAGCCGCGGCCGGCTCGGCAAGCCGCCGCGCACGATCGGCGTCGACGGCGTTCCGGTCAAGGTCCTGTTCGCGCCGGACCACGGGCCGGAGGCGGAGGTCGTCAAGCAGCTGCTGAAGTGCCCGAAGGGCGGCTACATCGACTGCGCGATGTTCACGTTCGCCGGCTCCTCGGCGATCGACGACGCGATGATCACGCTGGCCGACGCGGAGCGCTCGATCCGCGTCGTGCTCGACCGCGGCCAGGCGGCACCCTCGAAGACGTGGCCGGCGGCGAGATGGCTGAGAGAGGGCGGCATCGAGGTGCTCGTGCCGAGACGAGGAGGACCCCTCAGAAAGCTCCACCACAAGCTGCTCGTCGTGAACAGATCGACCGTCGTCGCAGGCTCGTTCAACTACTCCGAGCCCGCGACGCTGTTCAACGACGAGGCGATGCTCGTGATCGGCTCGCCGCACGACGTGGTCGAGGGAATCACCGTCGACCACGCCGCCTGCTCGCAGATCGCTGACTTCTTCGGCAAGGAGATCGACCGCATCGCCTCTGCCGCGGAGGAGTGGGGACCACCGTAGCCGGCGGACGACCCGTCCCACTACAATGGGCGTCCGCGCCCTCCTAGCTCAGTTGGTAGAGCACTTCCATCGTAAGCACGAATCCTCAGTTGAGGAGCGGGCAGCGGCCTTTCTGAAAGTGCTGCAAATCGGCGGCTTTTTGGAGGCGCGCCGGCTCGGGAAGAGCGTCTCGGAGGGTTGTCGTGCGCTCCATGGCCCCTTTCGTGGCCAGTACCCGGCGCTGCGGGCTGCCTGAGACGGGCTCATGGCCCTTCCTTCCGAATCATCCGGCTGCGTTGGCAGACTCCCGATGTCGGTGGGACGTCCGGAAAGGTCAATACAAGAGGGGAGGCGGCTTCGGAGTTCTCAAGGGCTCGACGGTCGACGCCCTGTACGAGTTCGGCGGCCGGGACGGCACAAAGCCGCAGTCTGACCCCTATACCTGTGATGACGGATACCCGCCCCCAACGCTAGGGACACTGACCGCATGAGCGACGAGCATCACCATCTCCGGATCAAGAGCCGCAAGATCGACGTTGGTGCTTCTCCTAGTCCCGCCGATCACGGTGATGCGGTTCGCTCCTGGCTGACGGCTTTGGTCGGAGCCGAACATCTGTCGTTGCTCGTCGGGAGCGGGCTCGGTGTCGGCTTCGCGGAAACGGCGAGAGCTGAGGCGCTCGACATGGGGGAGGTGGAATTCAGCATTGCCGGCGCTGACGCGGTCAATGCCCACGCGAGGAACACGGCAGAATCCATGGGTCGCGGCGAACCCAACGTCGAGGACCAGTTGCGTAGCGCTCTGCAGCTCCTAGCCGGTTTGCAGGTATTGGCGCCCGCCGACAAGCAGACCGTTGCATGGAGAGAGCAACTGAACGCGATCCTGACGACGTTCGCCGAGAAGGGCCTCGCGGGAGAGGCATCGATGCAGGCTGCACTCGACGCGGACACACCGGAGGTGCGACGCGCGGTCCAACTCCTGGTCGGATTCTTGCTTGCCTTCGCCAGCCGACCGCCATCGCGCGAGCGACTGAGCGTATTCACCACCAACTATGACCGACTGATCGAGCTCGGCTGCGACCTCGGAGGGCTTCGCGTGATCGATCGGTTCGTCGGGACCATCGAGCCGGTGTTTCGCGCTTCTCGTCTTGAGCTTGACATGCACTACAACCCGCCCGGGATTCGTGGAGAGCCGCGGTATCTCGAAGGTGTGATCCGCTTGTGCAAGTTGCATGGATCGCTGGACTGGCGATTCGAGAACGGACGACTTGGACGGCTTCCGCTGGCTTTCGGCGGCGACGACCCAACGCTGGGGAGAGACGCGCTTGAGCGACTGATGATTTACCCGAACGCCGCCAAAGATGTCGAGACGCTGCTGTTCCCCTACGCTGAGCTGTTCCGCGACCTCTCAGCAGCGCTGTGCCGCCCCAACAGTGTGCTGACTACCTTCGGCTACGGGTTCGGCGACGACCACATTAACCGAGTGATTCGGGACATGCTGACGCTGCGCTCGACGCATCTCCTCGTTATCTCTCACGGCGATCCTGGTGGCCGCATTGCCACGTTTCTCGAGAACGTTGCGCCTGAGCAGCACAGCGTGTTGCTCGGTCCGCA
>DATHEP010000539.1:0-9953 GCA_035318525.1 Conexibacter sp. | reverse complement strand
GCCGCATCCCGCTCGCCCGCATGCGCATCGACGGCTTCGAGCCGGCCAAGCTCTGGACGACATTGATGATCGAGGCCGGCGTCGTGCTGACGATCGGCTGCGCCATCGGCGCGACCGTCGGCACATACGGCCACCTGCTCGGCGGACGCTGGCTCACGATGACCACAGGTTTCCCGGCGCCGTTCGAGATCGGTCTGCTCTCGATCGCGCTCACCTGCCTGATCGTCGGCGCTGGCGCGCTCGCCGTCACGACGATTCCCGGCGCGCTCGCCGCGAACACCAGCCCGCGTGTCGGGCTCCAGGAGCAGTAGAGCCTCTACGAGCGGCGCTCAGCGCCCGCCGCGCCCGCATCGCAACCATGACCGCGTGCACCGCCGGGCCGCCCGACGCCATGACCGGTATCCGGACGGCTTGGCCGTACGTGGAGCGTGCGCCCTCAGCGCTCAGATAGAAGCCGAGGACGCCCGCCAGGATTGCCGCATGCCGTCGAGGCCGGCGACCGCGACGTGCCGACCTCGCCGCGTGCCCACTGATGGTCGCGAGGCGACGTCCTGCGTCCTTCCCAGATGCGTAGTAGCCGAGGTAGTTGTGCGTGCCGTCCGCCTGGTCCGCGCTCCGGTCAACGAGATTGTCGAGCAGCACGGTCAACGACCCGACACCGAGGCAGTACGTCGCATCGACACGCCGCGCCTCCTCGAGGGTCGTCCTGCGATCCGCCGCTGATGCGACGAGCGCGTGCACCGCGACCGAGGAGCTCGCGCCCGCAGCCACCTCCCACCACTCGTATCCGGTACCGCTCGCCAACGCCGTCGCCCACGCCTCAAGCTCGTCCGACCCGCCGTGGATCGCGGCATGCGTGTAGCTCTGTCCGGCTGCGCACCGCCGCGCGGCTTCCTCCAGGAACGAGCGCACCGCGTCGAGCGCGGGCAACCTCTGCATGCGCACCCGACAGAACGCAACCAACGCTGCAACATACCCGCCGTCGTCGCATTGCGGATGATGGAGGTAGTAGTCCGGAGATGGCGACCTGCGCCCGACTGCATCCGCGAGCGCCTCATGCAACGCGAGGCTGTTGCGCAGCGGCTCGTCCACCGCCACCTCGCTGACAGTGTCGAGGTAGTCGGTCAGCACCTGCAGCGCGACCAGCAACGCGACGACGTCGGCACGAGCACGCCTCGGCGACAAGATGGAAAAGATCGCCGCGGCCTCCGCGTTCGACCTCTTCTCGTGAAGGCCGTCCAGCGCATACCCACGCAGGATGGGATCGGGAACCACCCGCGCCATCTGCTCCCAGCGACCGAGCTCGACGCGTACTCGCGGGACGATCCCGACTACGAACGTGCCAAGCCAACGAACGATCTCCAGCCACGCCGCGGCGACAGTCCACGTTGATCGCAACGTATTAGTAAGCACCCATCCAGCTTGCCCGACGCCATCGGGCGCAAGCCGCTACGACCGAGGCCGTTTGCGCCCGGCGGTCGTGAGCGCGGCCGGGAGGATCTCGGCCACCGTGATCGCGAAGCCTTCGTAGCCGAGTTGGTCGCGCAGTTCGCGGGGGAGTCTCGGGAGTCGCCATGCGCGCATCGAGCCGTTGTGGATCTCGGTCTCGGTCGTGAAGAGGACGTGGTCGCGGCCGGGGTGGTAGCACTCGTGCTCGGGTTTGCCGGTCCACCCGATGCGGCCGGTCATGACTTCGTCGGCGGCTTTCATGAGCGCGATCATTGAGGGCTCGTCGGGGCTGGTGAAGATCGCGATCGGGCGGGTGCCGAGCTGCTCTACGCGTGGGTGGAGGAGTCCCCAGCCGGTGAGGAACTGGTCGTAGCGTTCGAACTTGCGGAGGTTCTTCGCCGACTTGAGCGTGCGGTCGACCTCGATGAGCAGGTCGATGTTGATGTCGTGCGTCTTGCCGACGAGTGGGCCCCAGATTTCGAGGCGGATCGTGAGGTCGGGCTCGATCGTGTAGTCGAATGGCTCGTTCGGGATGCCGGCGATGCGGGCCTCGCCGGGCAGGATGTCGCGCAGCTGGACGCCCCGCCATCCTGCGCCGCGGGCGTTGTGGATGCGCGGGGTTCTGAAGCATCCTTCGTCGTAGCGTGGGGTGAACACGTCCCTGACGCCGACCGAGGGCGAGACGGCGCGACCGCGAGCACACCCGCCGCGTGGGATGCCGCTTCTGCGACTCGACTGCCGGGCAGTCTCTGCTGGCTCGTGGCGACGCCCAACTCCCGCTGCGGCGCGGCGCAGCGCCCATCCCCAACCTCACCATCCGCGACCGACTGCTGCGCGCCCTTCACCGCTAACGCTCCCGAGGGCGCCTGCCGCAGCGCCGTGCTGGGGGCCTCCGGACGGCAGCAAGCATGTCGACCAACCGGTACGCGCCGACGCGATGTACACGCTCGGTACACAGAGGCGGCTGTGGCGCCGTCGCGGCGCTCACGCCGAAACGACGAAAGCCCACGGCTCACGGGGCAATCCAATCCGATGGAGGCGGGGGGAATCGAACCCCCAACTCCGCCTTGCAAAGGCGGCGTGTTCCCGTTAGCACCACGCCCCCGGGGCGGGACCAACTCTAGCTGTGCTGGAGGGAGGCCGCCGTGTGCGGGCTTGCGGCCCGCGCGCGCGATCTGCTGAGATCCGCCGATGCTCGCGACGGTCGGGGACGTGCTGCTGGGCTTGGTGCTGCTCGCGTCCGCGGGCGCGAAGCTGGCCGCTCCCGTCAGCACGCGCGCGGCGCTTGCGACGTTCGGGCTCGCGACTCCACGCGCGCGCGGGCTTGCGTGGGGCGCGGCGATCGTGGTCGAGGGGGGCCTCGGCGTAGGCGTCGCGCTCGGGAGCGACCTGGCCGCATGGGCGGCCGCCGCGCTGATGCTGGCGTTCGCGGGTCTGCTCGCGCGCGCTCTGCGACGTGGCCGCGTCGGCCAGCCGTGCGGCTGTCTCGGCCCGCGCTCGCGCGTCACTCCGGCAGCGCTCGCGCGCACCTTGACCCTCGCCCTCGCCTTCGCGCTGCTCCCGCTCGTCCCCGACACGGACCCGACCGCGGAGGGCTGGCTGGCGGTCGGGCTGGCGACAGCGCTCGCGGCGATCGCCGCGCTCACGGTCCTCGTCCTCGCGCTCGCCCGCGAGGTCGGGGAGCTTCGCCTCGCACTGCCGCCGCAGCTCCCGCTCGAGATCCCCGGCGAGGGCCCGCCGCTCGGCGAGCGCGCGCCCGCTGCGATCGAACGCTTCGCAACACGCCCCCGCGCGCCGCAGGCGCGCTACGCGCTCGCCGTCTTCTCGTCTGAGGGCTGCCCGATGTGCCGCGCACTCGAGCCCGCAGTCGAAGCGCTCCAGCGTGACCCGCTGCTGTCCGTCGAGGTGTTCGACGAGCAGGCCGACGCCGACGTGTGGCGTGCGCTCGCGATCCCCGGCAGTCCCTACGCGCTCGTGCTCACGCTCGACGGAACCGCCCTCGCGCAGGGCACGTTCAACAGCGCGCGCCAACTTGAGGCGCTCGTCGCGGCCGGCGAGGCGCGCGAGCGGGAGCTCGTTCGTGCCTGACGCGGGCACGCCGCCGACGGCGGCGGGCGTGCGCGGCGGCGAGCAGACAGCGGAGCGCGCGGCGAGCGACGCGAGACCGCCCCGCCGCCTCAGCGACGCCCTCGCCACCGGAACGTCCCGCCGCGGCTTCCTCGCCCGCGCGGGCTCCTGGCTCGTCGCCACCGCCACCGGCACGGCCGCGCTCGCGGCCGGTGAGGAGGACGCCGGCGCCTTCCACTTCTGCGGCCACATCTACACGACGGCATCCTGCCCGCACCCGACCGGCATCCCTCGCATCGACGCGCGCGGCTACCCGCTGCGCGCGCGCGACGGCAAGCCGGTCGACGACCTCGGCCGCCCGATCGACCGCGCCGGCCACCCGCTCGACGAGCGGGGCCACCGCCTGAGCGACCCGGACGGCCGGCTGCTGCCGCCGGCCCCGCGCAGCCGCATCTGCCTCGACGGGATCCCCGAGCGCTACGGCATCCGCGTCACGGTGGACGGCTCCTGGTACCGCTGCTGCGGCGGCAAGGTCCGTCGCCTGATGGACTGCTGCTCGACCCACCCCCGCCGCATCAACGGCGACGCCGCGCTCACCGGCTACTGCTTCAGAGACCGCAAGGTCTTCTGCGTCATGTACTTCCAGACCCAGGTGCCGTGCTGAGCGCCACGGCCCTGATCCTGCTCGCCACCGCCTTCGCCGCCGGCGTCACGGGCGCCTGGTCGCCGTGCGGCTTCTCGATGGTCGAGACGCTCGGCAGCGCGCGTGGCCACGCCGGCGCGCGCGCCGTCCGCGCGAGCTGCGCGACGTTCGCGCTCGGCGCGCTCGCGGGCGGAGCGATCACCTTCACAGCGCTCGCCGCGATCGGAAGCGCGCTCGGCGGCGCCGGCTCCACCGCCGCGCTCGTCGTGGCCGCGACGATCGCGCTGGCGGCGGCCGCCGGCGAGCTGCTCGGCGTGCGGATCGTCCCGCAGATCCGCCGTCAGGTGCCGGAGCGGTGGCGCCGCACGATGCCGCTGCCGCTCGCGGCCGGCCTCTACGGCGTGCTGCTCGGGCTCGGCTTCACGACCTTCGTGCTGACGCTCGCGGTGTGGGCGCTGGCGGGGATCTCGGTCGCGGTCGGGTCGGTCGAAGCGGGCCTGCTGATCGGGCTCGGCTTCGGCGCCGGCCGTGCGCTGCCGGTGGTCCTGATGGCGCCGCGCTACGCGACGCTCGGGCAACGGCTGGAGCTGAAGATGGCCGAGCGGCCGGCATTGCTGCGCCGCCTGCGGCTGGTCGACGGCGCACTGCTCACGGCGCTCACGGTCGCGTTCCTGGCGAGCGGCAGCGCTCAGGCGGCCGCAGGCGGGCGCGCCGTCACCGTTGCCGAGGGCGCGACCGACCCGTCGATCGCGACCGACACGCTCGCCTGGCGCCAGCTCGACGGGCGCGTCGTCGTCGTCTCGGGCGACGTGCGCAGCGAGCTGCTGGCGGAGAACGTCGCGATCGGCGGGCCGTACGTCGCGACGCGCACGGGCGAGCGGATCGAGGTGCGCGACCGTGCGACCGGTGCGCTCGTCGCGCAGCGCACCGCGCCCGGCGCCACCCAGCTCGCCGTCTCGGCCGGCTGGCTCGTCTGGCGCACGACCTTGCCCGGCGGCGGCGACCGCCTCTACGCCGCCGCGCTGCCAAGCCTTGCCGGCGAGCGCGTCGTCGCCGGCCTTGGGCGACGCGAGCGGATCGGACGCCCTGCGCTCGACGGCGCGCTCCTCGCGTACGCGACCGCGACGCGGCGCGAGAGTCGCATCGTCGTCCAGCGGCTCGATGGCGAGACGGCTCCCGCGCAGCACCGCCGCGCCGTCCTGAGCACCCGCCTCGCGGAGCTGTCGCAACCGGCGCTGCGCGGCCGGCGTCTGCTGTTCGTGCACGCCACGCACTGCAGTCAGCGCCTGCGCGTCGTGCGCGTCGGCCAGTTGCTGCGCGACGCGCGCACGCTCCTGCACATCGGCACGACCGCCCACCGCGACCGCGGTCACGAGCACGGCCGCACGACGCAGGGCCGCGAGCCGGGGCAGTGCGCCCGGGGTACGCCGCCGCGCACCGACACGGTCCTGTGGACGACGGCGCTCGGCGGCGAGTACGCCTACGTCACGCTGCTGCGCCCGGCCGCCGGGGCCGACCCCGCGACGGCGACGCTCGCGCGCGTCGGCATCTGACGCCCGCCGGCCTCAGCGGGCTTGCGCGCGACCCGGCGCCGGCCTATAGTTAACCAAATGGCTAACAGTGCCCTGCTCGACCGCTCCTTCGTCGCCGTGTCCCACCCGCTGCGGCGGAGGATCCTGGAGCGCCTCGCCGACGGCGGCGAGCTGACGGTCGGCGAGGCGACGCACGACTTCCCCGTCTCGAAGCCGGCGGTCTCCAAGCACTTGAAGGTGCTCGAGGAGGCCGGCGCGATCGTGCGCGTGATCGACGGCCGCACGCATCGCCTCAGACTGCGCGAGCAGCCACTCGAGGACGCCTACGAGTGGATGGCGCGTCAGCGCGCGCTGTGGGAGCGCAAGCTGGACGTCGTCGAGGAATACCTGAACGAGCAGCGAGCCCCGAAGGAGTGAGCATGAGCCCCGTCGACACCGACACCCTGCGCGTCGAGCGCACCTACGACGCCCCGCCGGAGGCAGTCTTCGACGCCTGGACGAACCCGGAGGTGCTGCGGCGCTGGTGGAAGACGAGCGACGCCGGGAGCGTGCCGGTCGCGGACGTCGACCTGCGCGTCGGCGGCGGGTACCGCCTCTCGATGCTCGACGCGGAAGGGGAGGACCACACGGTGTTCGGCGAGTACCGCGAGGTCGAGCGCCCGCACCGACTCGTCTATAGCTGGACGTGGGAGGGAACCGGGCCGACGGCCGGTCACGAGAGCCTCGTCGTCGTCACCTTCAACCAGGAAGGCGACGGCACCGACGCCCGCACGACCGTCGTGATCGAGCACTCGAACTTCATGAGCACGACCTCCCGCGAGGCCCACGGACACGGCTGGGCCGGCGCGCTCGACAGCCTCGCGCGCGAGGTCTTCCCGACTCGGTAGACGACCCACGACAGGAGGAGCGAAGCGATGGCGAAGTACGTGCTGGCCTACACCGGCGGCAGGATGGCCGACACACCGGAGGCGCAGGAGGCCTCGATGGCCGCCTGGGGCGCCTTCCTCGGCAGCCTCGGCGAGTCGCTCGTCGACGCGGGCAATCCGTTCGGTCCCTCGACGTCAGTCACCGCGGGCGGCGGCGGAAGCGGCGCCGCCAGCCTCAGCGGCTACACGATCATCGCCGCCGGCAGCCTCGACGAGGCGGCCGACAAGGCGAAGGGCGCGCCGGTGGTCGCGAACGGCGGCGCCGTCGACGTGTACGAGGCGCTCGAGGTCATGTAGCGCCACGGCGGGCGGCTGGCGGTGCACCGCACCCTCGGCCGCCCGCTCGTGTTCTGTGTCTGCAACGGCGCGCCCAGGATGGGCCTTCCGCGGGGCCTAAGCTGGCTGCTTGCCCGCCGCCGTTCGCGTCATGACTCCTGTCGTCCGTCATCGCCTCCCGCTCGTCGCGCTGCTTGCGCTCGTTGCCCTCGCCATGCTCACGACGGCGCCCACCGCCCATGCGGCGCCCTCGGCTGACGCGCGCGCCTCGGCCCGTGTACCCACGCCGCGCGTCGTCTTCGTCCGCTGCTCGTCGGTACCGTTCCCTTGCCAGGGGCACAGATCGGTCACGCGCACCGGCCGCATGCTCGTCGGCGCCGGCAGGATGACCGGTCGCGCAAAGGTCGTCTTCCCCGTCCGCTACCCCAGCGGGAGGACCGGCACCCGTGGCGTCGGCGGCCGCTTCCGCACGTCCACGCGGATCGTGGTGCGCGTCCCGCGCGACGCGATCAGCGGCCGCGTGCGTGTCGTCAATCCGGGTGGGCGCGCGTCGAACGCCAAGTGGATCGTCGTCAGGCGTGCGCCGCAGAAGCCGCGCAGGCCGAGAGGCGTGCAGCCGGTCACCGGCCCCAGCGCGTTCGACGGCGACGGGATGTGGATCTGGTACCTGTCGAGATCGCACGGCGGCAGCGTCTCGCGCATCGCCGCGCAGGCGAAGGCGCACGGCGTGCGCACGATCTACGTCAAGAGCGCGGACGCGGACAGCGTCTGGTCGCAGTTCACCGCTGACGCGGTCGCGGCGCTGAAGGCGACCGGCCTGAAGGTCTGCGGCTGGCAGTTCGTCTACGGCAACGACCCGATCGGCGAGGCGCACGCCGCCGCGGCGGCGAAGGAGGCCGGCGCCGACTGCTTCGTGATCGACGCCGAGGGCCACTACGAGGGCAAGTACGCGCAGGCGCAGCGCTACATCACAAAGCTGCGCGAGCTCGTCGGCGACGACTACCCGATCGGCCTCACGAGCTTCCCCTACGTCGACTACCACCCGGGCCTGCCCTACTCGGTCTTCATGGGGCCGGGCGGCGCGACGTTCAACCTGCCGCAGGTCTACTGGAAGACGATCGGCGACTCGGTCGACGAGTCGCTCGCGCACACGTACATGTGGAACATCCCGTACGAGACGCCGATCTTCCCGCTCGGCCAGACGTACGACGGCCCGCGCGCGACCGACGTCCGCCGCTTCCGCCAGCTCTCGGACGCCTACGGCGCGCGCGGCCTGAGCTGGTGGGTGTGGCAGTACGCGTCTGCCTCGGACTGGGACGCGCTCGGGGCGCCGATCGCCGACGTGCCGACGCCCGCGCGCCTGTGGCCGACGCTGCGCGCCGGCGCGAGCGGCAAGACCGGCTCGCGCGGGGACCTCGTCGTGTGGGCGCAGCAGCACCTCGTCGGCGCCGGCGCGTCGATCCGAGTCGACGGCGACTACGGGCCCGGCACGGCGAACGCCGTGCGCACCTTCCAGACGGACTCCAATCTGCCCGTCACCGGCATGATCGACGCCGACACGTGGCCCGCGCTGCTGAGAACGACGCCGATCGCTGTCGACTGGGTCGCACGGGCAAGGGCCTCCGGCGCGCGGGCGGCGAGCGCCGGCGATGCCGCCATCACCGGCCCCGCCAGCGCGGCGCTTCCCGCCAAGCGCTACGAGATCCCGCCGGGGCCCGGCTGACCGAACCGCGGCTCGCCGTCACCCTCGCGCCGCGAGCGCTCTGCGCAGCGAGATGCGCGGGCCGAGGCGCAAGGCGGTGCCGGCGTAGATGGCGGCTGAGAGGCGCACGAACGCGAACGCGGTGGCCAGCGTGAGCGCGAACGACAGCGCGACCTCCCACGCCGGCACGTCGCCGACGAGCCAGCGCGCCGGCATCGCCATCGGCGCGCTGAGCGGGACGAACGAGGCGACGACGCTCACCGTCGAGTCGGGGTCGTCGATGCCGAAGAAGGTGATCAGGTACGCGACCACCGTGATGACGTTGAGCGGTCCGGCGACCGACTGCAGGTCCTCCGAGCGCGACACGAGCGCGCCCGCGATCGAGTAGAGCGCGGCGTAGAGCAGGAAGCCGGCGACGAACCAGGCGACGACGAGCAGTGCCGCGCCACCGGTCACCGACGGCAGGTCCGTCACGTCGAGCGCGACCGCGGCGGCGAGGCCGACCGCGATCGTCGCGGCGAACTGCGCGATCGCGACGACGCCGATCCCGACGACCTTGCCGAACAGCAGGTCGCGCGGGCGGACCGCGCTCAGCACGACCTCGATCACGCGCGAGGCCTTCTCCTCGACGACCCCGCTCGCGACGGCCATCCCGTACGTGAGGATCGCGACGTAGAGCAGGATCACGGCGACCATCGCCAGGCCGTGGCGCGTGTCCGCGTCGGCCGGCTCGGGATCGAGCGCGCGCATGCGCAGGGACGGCGGGTCGAGCGCCTGCCGGAGCTGCGACGGCGGCACGCCCGCGCGCTCCAGCGCGTCGCGCAGCGCGAGCTGCCGTCGCACCGACTGGATCGCCGCTGTCAGCGGGCCGGTCGTCTCCTCCTTCACGACGACCTCGCGGCCGTCGATCACCGCCGCGTCGAGCGAGCCGTCGCGCACGCCGCGCAGCGCGGCGGCGCGGTCCGGCAGCTCGCGCGTGCGGACCGTCTCGTCGAGCGACGACCCGGCGGCGCGCAGCGGCTGCGCGTACGCCTGCGAGCCTGCGCCCGCGAGCCCGACCGTGCGCGTGTCGCCGCCGCCGCCCGCGATCGCCGCGATCACGAGCACGATCACGATCAGCGCGAGCTGGACGGCCATAGCGATCTGCATCGCGCGGCTGCGCGCCCGCTCCACGATCTCCCGCCGCACGACGAGCCAGCGTGGGCTCACGGCGCCACCGCCTCGCGGCGCGCCTCGCCGGCGGCCTCGTCCACGGGCGCGACGACCTCGCGGAACAGCTCGCTCAAGCTCGGCAGCACGAAGCTGAAGTGCGTCACGTCGCCGGCCGCGCGGGCACGGTCGAGCACGAGCTGCGGATC
>DATHEP010000538.1:0-4812 GCA_035318525.1 Conexibacter sp. | reverse complement strand
GCGGGATGCTCGACGCCGCCGGGGACACGCCGGCGGCGTGAGGCGCTTCCTGTACGACACCAACGTGTTCGTGTACGCGCTCGGCGGCGCCGGACCCTACCGCGAGCCGTGCCGAACGATCGTCGAACACGCCGCACGTGGGAGGCTCGACGGCGAGGCGAGCGCCGACCTCGTCCAGGAGTTCCTGCACCAGCGGCTGCGGCAGACCGGCGACCGAACCCTCGCGGCTGCGGCCGCGAGGCGTGTCCCTTCGCTCTGCCGGCTTCACGACGTTCGCGCGGCGGACATCAACCTCGCACTGTGGCTGTTCGAGACGCATGAGCGCCTCACTGCCCGCGACGCCACCTTTGCTGCTGTCGCGCTGAACCGAGGACTCGACGCGATCCTCAGCGCCGATCGCGACTTCGATGGCCTTCCGGGGCTCGAACGGATCGATCCGCGCGATGCCGAGCGCGTGGCTGCTCTCATGGGCTGAGCGGACTATCGCGCCGGCGGCGCGTAGACGGGTGCTTGCACGCACAGCGGGTCCAGCCCCGCCACCTCCCGCGCCCGCAGCAACACCCCGTCGAGCATCGGCTCCGTCAGCCGCCCGGTGAACGTGTTCTGCTGGCTCGGGTGGTAGCAGCCGAGCAGCGGCCAGCGCTCGGCCGCCAGCTCGGCGCCGTGCCCGAAGCGCGGCTTGGGTCGCGGCACCGGCTCGCCGAGCGCGGCTCGCGCGCGCAGCCCCGCGTCCCACGCGAACGCTCCGAGGCACACGATCGCCCGCACCTCGCGCAGCAGCGCAAGCTCGCGCTCCAGGTAGGGAGCGCACGCGTCCCGCTCCGCCGGCAGCGGCTTGTTCGCCGGCGGTGCGCAGCGGACCGCCGCCGTCACGTAGGCACCGTGCAGCGCCAGCCCGTCGTCGCGCGAGATCGCCTGCGGCTGGTTCGCGAACCCGGTCCGCCACAGCGCGGCGTACAGCCAGTCGCCCGAGCGGTCGCCGGTGAAGACGCGGCCGGTGCGGTTGCCGCCGTGCGCGGCCGGCGCCAGCCCGAGCACCAGCACGCGCGCGGCCGCGTCGCCGAAGCCGGGGATCGGACGGCCCCAGTACTGCTCGTGTGCGAAGGCCGCGCGCTTCTCCGCCGCCACCCGCTCGCGCCAGTCCACCAGCCGCGGGCAGCGGCGGCAGGCGACGACCTCGGCGGTCAGCGCGGCGAGGCCCTCGGCGTCGCCGCGCGGCGTCACGGCAGCGGCGGCGGCTCCAGCCCGAGCAGGCCGAACGCGAAGCGATCGATCACCGGCTGCAGGTCGGCCGAGTGCTCCGGCTCGCCGAGGCGCAGCTGGCGCGAGACGAGCTCGGCGATCGAGCCGACGATCGCGAACGCGTCGAGCGGGCTCGCGAAGCGCGGCATGACGCCCTCCTGCGCGTGCCCCTCGTTCTCGTTGAAGAGCACCTGCGCGAATCTGGCGATGATCTCGTCGCGGCGCTGCATCGCCTCCGGGCCGGCGCCGATGATCTCGACCAGCAGCGTCTGCGCCTGGTTGGGGAACTCGTCGATCACGACGAGGAACTCCCGCATCCCCCCGCGCATGCGCGCGACCGGATCGTCGCCCGCTTCCGCCACCGCGCCGAGGATGCGGCTCAGCACCACCTGGAAGGCGGCGTCGAACAGCGCGAGGATGCACTCCTCCTTGTTCGCGAAGTGCTCGTAGAAGGTCGCCTTCGACATGCCGGCGGCGCGGCTGATCGATTCGGCGCTCGCGTCGGCGTAGCCGGTCGTGGCGAACACGGAGGCGGCTGCCTCGAACAGCCGCTCTCTCTGTTGCGCCAACCGCACCTCAAGCGGAGGCGCATGGCGACCGCGCGGGACCGCGGGGCGGGTGGGGGTGCGATCCGTCTGGGCCATCGCAACGATCGCTGTCGAGTGTAACTCTGTAACCGTTACGACGGCGGCTGGCGCGTTCGCGTCAGCGCCCGCGCGAGCGCCGCGACCGACGCTGACGAGGCATGCTGCGCCGGCTGAGCGTGCGCGCGCAGCGCTGCGCGGCGGACTCGGCTCTCACCGCCGCCGCGAAGGCCGCGTGCAGCACGCCGTCCACGCATGCCTCGCGCCAGCGGTCGGCCGGCGGCTTCCGCGCGGGGGCCCTGTGTCGGGGCATCTGCATGTCCCCACAGTTCCCGTCCACGCGCCGCGTCATGCCGCGGGTCCGCAAGTGCACAGCTTTCGGCCGCTAACCCAGCGCGCGCCCGTACTGGCGCTCGTAGTACTCGCGGTAGTCGCCGGAGCGGATCGGCTCCCACCACCAGGCGTTCTCGCGGTACCAGGCGACCGTCTGGTCGAGCCCCTCGGCGAAGTGGACCTGCGCCTCCCAGCCGAGCGCGCGCAGCTTCTCGGACGCGAGCGAGTAGCGGCGGTCGTGGCCGGGGCGGTCGGTCACGTACTCGATCAGCGACGCGTCCCCGCCCCCGGCCAGCTCGACGATCCGCTTGACGACCTCGATGTTCGGGCACTCGTCGGGGCCGCCGACGTTGTAGACCTCGTCGGGCGCGCCGTGCTCCAGCGCGTGCCCGATGCCGCGCCCGAAGTCCTCGACGTAGAGCCAGTTGCGGATCTGCATGCCGTCGCCGTAGACCGGCAGCTTGTCGCCGTGCAGCGCGTTGAGCACCATCAGCGGGATCAACTTCTCCGGGTACTGGTAGGGCCCGTAGTTGTTCGAGCCGCGGCAGACCACCGTCTCCAGCCCGTACGTGTGGAAGTAGCTGGCGACGAGCAGGTCGCCGCCGGTCTTCGTCGCGCTGTAGACCGACGAGGGCACGAGCGGCGACTCCTCCGTGAAGGAGCCCTCCTCGATCGAGCCGTAGACCTCGTCGGTCGAGACCTGCACGTAGCGCACGCCCGCGACCCGGGCCGCCTCCAGCAGCACGAACGTGCCCTGCAGGTTCGTGTCGACGAACGTCTGCGGTCCGGCGATCGAGCGGTCGACGTGCGTCTCGGCGGCGAAGTTGACGACCGCGTCGACGCCCGCGATCGCGTCGGCGACGGCGTCCGGGTCCTCGATCGCACCGTGCACGAAGCGGATCTGGTCGATCGTGTCGTGCAGGTTCTCCTTGCGGCCGGCGTACGTCAGCTTGTCGAGCACGACGACCTCGTCGCCGTGGTCGCGGACGCGCAGGCGGACGAAGTTCGAGCCGATGAAGCCCGCTCCGCCGCAGACGAGCAGCTTCATGCGTGAATCCCCCGGTGTGCGAGATAGGTGGTCAGTCCCTCTTGCCAGGACGGCAGCAGGGGCGCGTCGTCGCGCTCGCTGGCGAGCGCGCTGAAGGCGGGCCGCGGTGCCGGGCGCGGCATGTCCGCGGTGGTGCACGGCAGCACGCGGCAGGCGATCCCGGCCTGGCGGAAGGTCTCGACCGCCAGGTCGTGCCACGAGCAGGGAGCGCCGCCGGCCGCGACATGGAAGATCCCCTGCGCCTCCGGATCGCGCGCGAGCTGGAGCAGCGCGGGCGCGAGATGGGCGGTCGCGGTCGGGCAGCCGATCTGGTCGGTCACGACCGTCACCTCGTCGCGCTCGGCGCCGAGCGCGAGCATCGTCGCGACGAAGTTGCGGCCGCTCACGCCGAACAGCCAGGAGGACCGCACGATCGCGTGGGACAGCTCGACCTCGGTCGCGGCGACCACCTCCTCGCCCGCGAGCTTCGAGGCGCCGTAGACGCTGCGCGGCTCGGGCACGTCGGACTCCACGTAGGCCGCTTCGTCGGACGAGCGGTCGCCGTCGAAGACGTAGTCGGTCGAGACGTGCACGAGGCGCGCGCCCGCCTGCGCCGCGACGTTCGCGACGTTCGCGGCGCCCTCCGCGTTGACGGCGTACGCCCCCTCGGCGTCGGACTCGGCGCCGTCGACGTCGGTCCAGGCAGCGCAGTTGACGACCGCGTCGAACTGCTCGTCCGCGAGCGCCGCCGCGACGTCGCGTTCGTCGGTTACGTCGAGGTCGCCGCGGGCGAGCGCGATGACCTCGATGTCGCCGTCCGCGTCGGCGGCGCGGACGACGTCCTGGCCGAGCATCCCCCCGGCCCCGGTCACGAGCAAGCGCACGTCTAAAGAATCCCGATTTCGCTGTTGTCGCCGACCATGAAGCGGTAGGCGCGCGGCTGGCCGTCGCCTCTGCGGATCTTCACGTTGCGCCCGAGCAGCGAGGACTCCATGCGGCCGGCGAGGTTGCAGACGGACGAGCCGGCGAGCAGGATCGAGTGCTCGATCTCGGCCTTCTCGATCTCGCAGTCTTCGGCGATCGCCGAGTACGGGCCGACGTAGCAGTCGGTCAGCCTCGTGCCCGCGCCGATGATTGCCGGCCCGCGCACGGTCGAGCGCACCAGCTTCGCGCCCGCCTCGACGATCACGCGGCCCTCGACCTGCGAGTCGACGAGCTCGCCGTCGATCCGCTGCTCGACGTTCTCGAGGATCAGCCGGTTCGCCTCCAGCATGTCCTCGAGTCTGCCCGTGTCCTTCCACCAGCCGCTGACGATGTGCGGCTCGACGCGCCGGCCCTCGTCGACGAGGTGCTGGATCGCGTCGGTGATCTCCAGCTCACCGCGGGCCGAGGGCTCGATCGCGCGCGCCGCGTCGTGGATCCCGGGGGTGAACATGTAGACGCCGACGAGCGCGAGGTCGGTCGCGGGCTCCTTCGGCTTCTCGACGAGGCGCTTGACGGTGTTGCTGCCGTTCAGCTCGGCGACGCCGTAGTTCTCCGGGTCGGGCACGGGCGTCAGCAGGATCAGCGCGTCCGGCTCGTTCGCTCTGAACGCGCTGACGAGCTCGGCTATCCCGCCCTGCAGCA
>DATHEP010000537.1:0-2141 GCA_035318525.1 Conexibacter sp. | reverse complement strand
AGCGCCGGCGTGCTGCAAGCTAGGCGGCCTCCTCCCACACGAGCTCCGGCTCGTGATCGCGAGCGCGTGCGCCTGCCCGCCGGCGACCAACTCGTCCGCGCGCGTGGCCGACAGCGTCGCGAGCACTGCGAGCCCCAGCGCGCCGCCGACCTGCTGCGTCGTGTTGGCAAGCCCCGAGGCGAGCCCGGCGTCGGCCGGGCCGGCGCCCGACATCACGAGCGTCATGACCGCCGGGAAGGCGAGTCCGCCGCCGATCCCCATCAGCGTGAGTCCGGGCATCAGGTCGACGACGTAGCTCGCGTCGAGCGGCAGTCGCTGGAACAGCACGAGCCCGGCGGCGAGCAGCACGAGCCCGCCGAGCAGCGTCTGCTTCGCGCCGAGGCGCATGATGAGCCGCGCCGAGATGCCGAGCGACAGGGCGGCGATCGCGATCGCGACCGGCAGGAACGCGAGGCCGACCTCGACCGCCCCGTAGCCGAGCACGCGCTGCATCCACAGCGCGCCGAGGAAGAACATGCCGAAGATCCCGGCGACCATGAAAACCTGCACGAGGTTGGCTGCGACGATCGTGCGTGAGCGGAAGATCCGCAGCGGCATCAGCGGATGCGCGGCGGTCGCCTGGCGCGCCACGAAGCCAGCGAGGAGCGTCAGCGAAAGCGCCCCGAGTGCGAGCGTGCGGGTCGAGCCCCAACCGTGGTCGGCGGCGCCGACGATCGTGTAGACGCTGAGCATCAGGGAGCTCACGACCAGCAGCGCGCCCGCCGCGTCGGCGCCCTGCGCGAGGCCGACGCCCTCCTCGTGGTCGAGCAGGCGCACGGCGTAGACGGCCGTGGCGATCCCGATCGGCACGTTCACGTAGAAGATCCAGTGCCAGTTGATCGCCTCCGTCAGCACGCCGCCCGCGAGCAGGCCGATCGCGCCGCCGCCCGCGGCGACGAAGCTGTAGACGCCGATCGCACGGGCCTGCTCGCCCGGCTGCGGGAACAACGTGACGATCATGCCGAGGATCACGGCGGAGGTCATCGCACCACCGACGCCCTGCACGAAGCGCGCGCCGATCAGCACCTCCTGGCTCGTCGCGAGGCCGCAGGCAAGCGAGGCGAGCGCGAAGACGGCCAGGCCGGCGAGGAAGACGCGCTTGCGACCGATCAGGTCGCCGAGACGACCGGCGAGGAGCAAGAGGCCGCCGAACGCGATCAGGTACGCGTTGACGACCCATGCAAGGCTCGACTGCGAGAAGCCGAGGTCGTCCTGGATCGACGGCAGCGCCACGTTCACGATCGTCTGGTCAAGGATGATCATCAGGAAGCCGGCGCACAGCACGACGAGCGCAATCCAGCGCTCGCGGCCGGTGGCCTGCTGGGGCGGGCGGTCCTGCGCGGTCAGTTCTGCGATGGCGCTCATGCGTGGTCTCCCTGCGTCGATCTTCCGTCTTGAACGAGACGGGACCGTAGCAGATCGTTTTACAGCAGACGATCTGGACCAGACTGATCCGTTCGCGGACGAACGCGGTATCCTTGCTCACATGGCCACGACCACCGCCTCCCCCACCCCGGTCGGCGACGACGTCGAGCAGCCGCTCTACGCGAACCTCTGCTGGCTGCTCAGACAGGCGAGCCATGGCATGACGGTCGAGCTGACGGCAGCCCTGGAGCGGCTCGGGATCTCGCCGCGCGCGCACGCCGTGCGGACGGCCGCGACGTGCGGTGAGCAAACGCAGACGGAGCTCGCGCAGATGGTCGGGCTCGACAAGACGACGATGGTCGTCATGCTCGACGAGCTGGAGGCCGCCGGCCTCGCCGAGCGACGGCCGTCGAGCAGCGACCGGCGCGTGCGCACGATCGCCGTCACGCGCGCCGGCGCCCGCATGGTGCGCGAGGGGGAGCGGATCGCCGACGCGCTCACCGACGACGTCCTCGGCACGCTCCCCGCGCGCGAGCGCAGAGCCGTGCTCGACGCACTGACGAGACTGGTGACGGGGCGCCTGTCACAGGCGGCCGTCTGCGAGCACCCGCCACGCCGGCGGGCGCTCGGCGGATAGCCCTCAGCGCGTCGCGCCGAGCCCGTCGAGCTGCGCGACGAGCGTCGCGCCCGAGACGCCGTTGCTCACGCGCACGCGGCTCAGCTCGAAGCGGTCCGCC
>DATHEP010000536.1:0-2633 GCA_035318525.1 Conexibacter sp. | reverse complement strand
TCAGCGAACGCAGGCGGGCCGAGGCGGAGACGCGGCGGAGCGAGACGCTGCTCGACGGGATCACCGACGCCTTCTACGCGGTCGACGCGGACTGGCGGTTCACGTACATCAACGAGCGCGCCGTGGAGGTGCTGGGAGAGAACCTGGACGAACCGCTCCCGCACGACGCCTACCTCGGCCGGACGGTCTGGGAGCTCTTCCCAGACGTCCTCGGCACGGAGATCGAGACCCACTTGCGCACGGCCGCGCGCGAGCGGCGGACGACCGCGTTCGATGCCCTCTACGAGCCGAGCGCGCGCTGGTTCGACGTCCACGCCTATCCCGCGGACGAGGGCCTCGTCGTCTACTTCCGGGACATCACCGAGCGCAAGCGGGCACAGGCTGAGCTCGAGCGATGGGCACGCCGGCAGGCGCTCGTCGCCGAACTGGGCCGGCGGGCGCTCGCGGGCCTACCGGTGCAGGCGGTGTTGGACGAGGCGGTGGCGATCACGGCTCGGACGCTCGGCGCAACGCCGGTAGGGATCGCGGAGATCCTTCCGCGTCGGGAGCTTCTCGTGCTGCGCGCAGGCGTCGGGTGGAGCGCCGGCTCAATCGGGCACGCGACCGGCCAGTCGGGCCGCGCGTCACTGGTGGGCTACACGGCCATGGCCGGCGAGCCCGTGACCTCCGAGGACCTCGCCGCGGACGAGCGCTTCGACATCTCGGCCTTCCTGGCCGAGCAGGACGTGACGAGCGCCGCGACGGTCCTCGTCGCGGGCCACGAGGCGCCGTTCGGCGTCCTCTGCGCGTTCTCGAAGGAGCGCCGGACGTTCTCGGCCGACGACGTGAACTTCCTGCAGGAGGTCGCGAACGTGATCTCGAGCGCCGTCGTACGGGTGAGGTCGGAGGAGCGGATCCTCGAGGTGCGCGACATCGAGCGCCGGCGGATCGCGCGCGACCTGCACGACGAAGCGCTCCAGGACCTGACGGACGCGCTCGCCCTGGTGGTCGCCGGCGACACACCGGAGACGAGCAAGGAGACGCTGAGGCAGGTGGCGCGCACGCTCAAGCGCGCCGGCGAGCACGTGCGCGGGGCGGTCTACGACCTCCGCCTGGGGCGGGAGAACCGGCCCTTCCGCGCGCTGCTCGACGACCTGGTTCACCTGCAACGCGCGATCTGGCTCGACGGCGAGATCGTCTTGACGGTCGGCGAGCAGGTTCCCCGGGGTCCGCTCGGCCAGGACGGCACGGAGACGCTGCGCGTGGTGCGGGAGGCCCTCATCAACGCGCGCCGCCATTCGGGTGCGCAGACCATCAGCGTCGACGTGCGCGCGTCGAAGACGCGGCTGTGGGCCGAGGTGTCCGACGACGGCAGCGGCTTCGAGGACGTCGCGGACGGAACCGGGATCCTGGGGATGCGCGAGCGCGCCGCCATCATCGGCGGCGAACTCCTCATCCGGAGCACGCTGGGGGTTGGCACCCGCGTCCGCCTCACGATCGAGCTCGGCGACGACACGGCGGCGCCGCTGGTACGCGTCCTGCTCGTCGAGGACCACGCTGCGGTCCGCCAGGCGCTCGCCGCGATGTTCGCGCGCGAGCCCGACTTCGCCGTCGTCGGGGAGGCCGCGACGCTGGCGGAGGCGCGGTCCCTGCTCTCCGGCGTGGACGTCGCCGTGGTCGACCTGGGGCTGCCGGACGGCGATGGGGCCGAGCTCATCAAGGAGCTCCGCGCCGTCAACCCGAGCGCTCAGGCGCTCGTGCTGACCGCCAGCGTCGACCGGGCGGACATGGCGCGGGCCGTCGAGAGCGGCGCGGCGGGAACGCTCGACAAGACGGCCCAGCTCGACGAGGTCGTCTCCGGCGTTCGGCGCCTACGAGCGGGCGAGACGCTGCAGTCGGTGGACGACGTCGTCGACCTGCTCCGCTTCGCCGGACGCCGGCGCGAGCGCGAGCGCGCAGACCGCCTGGCGATCGAGCGACTGACCGCCCGCGAGCGCGAGGTCCTACAGGCGCTCGCCGACGGGCTCGAGAGCCAGGCGATCGCCGACCGGCTCCACATCACGATCCGCACCGAGCGCAACCACGTGGCCAACATCCTCGCCAAGCTCCGGGTGCACTCCCAGCTGCAGGCCCTCGTGTTCGCACTGCGCTACCGGCTGGTCGAGATCCGCTAGGCGGTCACGCGACGACGATCGGCTGCGGCCACTTGGGCGCGGGGAAGGCCTCCTCCAGCGCAAAGAGGTCATCCGGTGTGAGACGAAGATCGAGCGCGGCGCGATTCTCGCGAGCCTCCGCGGGCGTCCGCATCATCGGGAGGACGGCCAGCTGCTCGTGGCGCAGGACCCAGGCGAGCACGACCTGGGCCGTCGTCGCACCGTGGCGCTCGGCGACCGTGCGGAGCGCTGGGAGGCCGAGTACCGAGCCGCCCTCGAACGGCGCGTACGCCATCGTTGTAACGCCCTCCGCGAGGCACCACGGCAGGACGTCGTAGTCGATCCCCCGGCGCACCGGGCTGTAGGGCACCTGGTCGACGGCCAGGCCCCGGCCGCCCGGCAGCCCGACGAGCTCGGCCAGGTCCGGCACGTCGAAGTTACCGACGCCCCAGTAGCGGATCGCGCCCGCCGCGCCGAGCTGCGCGAATGCCTCCAGCGTCT
>DATHEP010000535.1:0-8500 GCA_035318525.1 Conexibacter sp. | reverse complement strand
CTTCCCGCACACGGTCGGCGGGGCGGAGCGCTGGTACCGCAGCCTCGGCGAGCGGCTCGCCGCCGAGGGGCACGAGGTCACCTATCTGACCCTGCGTCAGTGGGACCGCGGCGTCGAGCCGCAGGTGCCCGGCGTGCGCGTGCGCGTCGCCGGCCCGCGCATGCAGCTCTATGTCGAGGATCCGAGCGGCCGCCGGCGCGTGCTGCCGCCGCTCGTCTTTGGGCTCGGGGTGCTCTGGCACCTGCTGCGCCACGGGCGCCGCTACGACGTCGTGCACACCGCCTCGTTCCCTTACTTCTCGCTGCTCGCCGCCGCCGTCGCGCGGCGGGTGCACCGCTTCGCGCTCGTCGTCGACTGGCACGAGGTGTGGACGCGCGCGTACTGGCGGGAGTACCTCGGCGGCGTCGGCGGACGCATCGGCTGGACCGTCCAGCGACGCTGCCTGCGCGTCCCCCAGCACGCCTTCTGCTTCGCGCGCATGACCGCCGCGCGACTGCGCGCGAGCGGGCTGCGCGGCGAGCCGACGGTGCTGACGGGCGAGTACGCCGGCGCGCTCGCGCGGCCCGAGCCGGCGCCGGCCGAGCCGCTCGTCGCGTTCGCCGGCCGCCACATCCCCGAGAAGCGCGTGCCGGCGCTCGTGCACGCGTTCGCGCGGGCCCGCGAGCAGGCGCCCGAACTGCGCCTCGTGGTCCTCGGCGACGGCCCGGAGCGGCCCGCCGTGCTGCGCGCGATCGAGCGGGAGCGGCTCGGCGAGGCGGCCTCGGCGCCCGGCTTCGTCGCGGCCGAGGAGGTCGACCGCACGCTCGGGCGCGCGCTCTGCATGGTGCTCCCCTCGCGCCGCGAGGGCTACGGGATGGTCGTCGTCGAGGCGGCCGCGCGCGGCGTCCCGTCGATCGTGGTCGACGATCCGGACAACGCCGCGGTCGAGTTGGTCGCCGACGGCGAGAACGGCTTCGTCGCCGCCTCCGCGGCACCGGACGAGCTGGCCGCGGCGATCCTGCGGGTGCGCGAAGCCGGGCCGGCGCTGCGCACGGCGACCGCCGACTGGTTCGAGCGCAACGCGGAGCGGCTGTCGCTCGACGGCTCGCTCGACCGCGTCGCCGAGGCGTATCGCGGCTGGCCGACCGGCGGCGACGCGGCGCCGTAGCGGCGGAGGCGGTCCCTACACTTCGCGCGCATGAGCATCGGCATCATCGGACTGGGATACGTAGGGCTCCCGCTCGCGGTGGCGTTCGCCGAGACCGGCGTGGACGTCGTCGGCCTCGACGTCCAGCCGCGCAAGGTCGAGTCGATCGCGGCCGGGCGCTCCCACGTCGAGGACATCCCGGACGCGCGGCTCGCCGCCGTGCAGGAGCGGCTCAAGACGACGACCGCCTACGCCGACCTCGCCGACGTCGAGGCGGTCGTGATCTGCGTGCCGACGCCGCTCACGCCCAATCGCGAGCCGGACCTCGGGCCGCTGCGCGACGCCGGCCGCCGGCTCGCGGGCGTGCTGAGAGCAGGGCAGCTCGTCGTGCTGGAGTCGACCACCTACCCCGGCACCACGCGCGAGCAGCTGCTGCCGCTGCTGGAGGAGTCAGGCCTCGCCGCCGGGCGCGACTTCAACCTCGCCTTCTCGCCCGAGCGCGTCGACCCGGGCCGCACCGATCACACGCTGCGCACGACGCCGAAGATCCTCGGCGGCCTCACCGAGACGTGCGGCGACCGCGCGGCCGCGCTCTACGGGCAGGTCTGCGACGAGCTGGTGCGCGTGAGCACGCCCGAGGCGGCGGAGATGTCGAAGCTGCTGGAGAACATCTTCCGCTCCGTCAACATCGCGCTCGTCAACGAGCTGGCGATGCTCGCCGACCGCATGGACATCGACATCTGGGAGGTCGTCGACGCGGCCGCGACGAAGCCCTACGGCTTCATGCGCTTCGAGCCCGGGCCCGGCATGGGCGGCCACTGCCTGCCGGTCGACCCGTTCTACCTCTCGTGGCGGGCACGCGAGTTCGACCTCACGACCGAGTTCATCGAGCTCGCCGGCAAGGTCAACCAGCAGATGCCGTACCACTGCGTCGAGCGGATCGTGCGCGCGCTCAACGACGCCGGCAAGGCCGTGCGCGGCGCGCGCATCGTGCTGCTCGGGGTCAGCTACAAGGCGGGCGTCGGCGACGTGCGCGAGTCGCCGGCGCTGAAGCTCGTCTCGCTGCTGCGCGACCTCGGTGCCGACGTCGCCTACCACGACGAATTCGTGCCCGAGCTGACCGGCTATGACCTGCGCTCGGAGCCGCTCCCGGGCGCGCTCGAGGGCGCCGACATGGGCGTGATCGTGACCGCGCACCCGGGGATCGACTGGGCCGAGATCGCTGCCATGCTGCCAGCGCTCGTGGACCTGCGGGGCGTCACGCGCAACCTCCACGTCGAGCACGTGATCCGGCTGTGAGCGCGGTGGGCGGGAACCCGGTCACGATCGGCGTCGTCGGCCTCGGCTACTGGGGCCCGAACCTCGCGCGCAACTTCGACGCGCTGCCCTCGGCGACGCTGCGCTGGTGCTGCGACGCCGACGAGGCGATCCGCGCGCGCTACGCCGCGCAGTACCCGGCGACGCGCTTCACCGCGAAGCTGGACGACCTGCTCGACGACCCCGAGCTCGACGCGATCGTGCTCGCGACGCCGGTCCCGACGCACGGCACGCTCGCGGTGCGCGTGCTCGAGGCGGGCAAGCACTGCTTCGTCGAGAAGCCCCTGGCACAGTCGGTCGCGGACGCGGAGGCTGCCGTCGCCGCTGCCGCGCGCACGGAGCGCGTGCTGATGGTCGGCCACCTGCTCGAGTACCACCCGGCTGTCACGAGGCTGAAGGAGATCGCCGATGCCGGCGAGCTCGGCTCAATCCACTACATCTACTCGAACCGCCTCAACCTCGGGAGACTGCGCGCCGACGAGAACGCGCTGTGGTCGCTCGGCGCGCACGACATCTCGGTGATCCTGCGGCTCGCCGACGAGGAGCCGCACGACGTCAGCGCGCGCGGCGAGGCGTACATGCGCTCCGGCGTGGAGGACGTCGTGTTCGCCTTCCTGCGCTTCCCCTCCGGGCTCGCGGCGCACCTGCACCTGTCGTGGCTCGACCCGCACAAGGAGCGCCGCTTCACGATCGTCGGCTCGAGACGCATGGCGACGTTCGACGACATGGACCTGGAGCGCAAGATCACCGTCTACGACAAGGGCTTCGACGAATCGTCCGACAGCTACGGCGAGTACATCACCCGCACGGGCGACATCTGGAGTCCGCGCGTGCCGAACGCGGAGCCGCTGCGCGTCGAGGCACAGCACTTCGTCGACTGCATCCGCGAGCGCCGCGCGCCGATCAGCGACGGTCACAGCGGTCTGCGCGTGGTGCGCGTGCTGGAGGCGCTCCAGCACGAGCTCGAGGCCTCGCGGCGCGAGGTGGCCGACGGTGTCGCCTGAGGCCGAGGTCCACCCGACCGCCGTCGTCGCGCCCGGGACGGTCATCGGCCCCGGCTGCATCGTCGAGGCGCACGCGGTGCTCGGCAAGGCGCCGCGACTCGCCGGGCGGCCGGCGCCGCAGTTGCCGCCGCTCGTGCTGGGCGCGCGCGTCACCGTGTGCGCGGGCGCCGTCGTGTACGCCGGGACGACGATCGGCGACGGCGTGATCGTCGGCGACCAGGCGCAGGTGCGCGAGCGCACGACGATCGGCGAGAGCAGCGTGATCGGCCGCGGGGCCGGCGTCGACAACGACGTGACGATCGGCGCGCGTGTGAAGCTCCAGTCGCAGGTCTACGTGACCGCCTTCTCGACGGTCGAGGACGACGTCTTCGTGGGGCCGTGCGCGATGACGACGAACGACGACACGATGGGACGACACGGTCCCGAGCGGCCGCTGCGCGGCGCGACGCTGCGGCGGGCCTGCCGCGTCGGCGGCGGCGCCGTGCTGACGCCGGGCGTCGAGGTCGGCGAGGAGGCGTTCGTCGCCGCCGGCGCCGTCGTCACGCGCGACGTGCCGGCGCGCGGCTGGGTGCTGGGCGTCCCGGCGCGTGCGCCGGAGGGGCGGAGCGTCGGCGACGACGAGCTGCTCGAGCGATGGGCGCCTCGCTGACGGCCTCCGCCCCGCCGCGCGCGCGCCGGACGCGGCTCGCCGAGCTGGCGCCGTTCGCCGCGCTCGCGCTGTGGACGATCGCGGTCACGGTCGTGCTCGCGCGCATCGGCGTCGAGAACCGCTACGTCTTCCGCGACGAGGCGAACGCGATCCTGCTCGGTCGCGACATCGTGCGCGACCTGTCGTTCGCGGTCGACGGCACCGTGGCGCGCGGGCCGGAGCGGATGACCAGCCTGCTCGCCGCGCTGGCCGCCTGGCTGACCGACTCGCCGACGCGGCAGGTCGAGCTGCTGCACCTGTGGACGGCGCTCGCCCAGGGCCTCGTGACGATCCCGGTGTGGCTCGCCGCGCGCGAGCTCGGCCTCGGGCGCTGGCAGTCGCTCGCGCCGGCCGCGGTCGCGTCGAGCGGCAGCTTCGCCTTCTACGGGATCCTCACGCTCAACACGGCCGTCGGCCTGCTGACCGCGTCGCTGCTGCTGTGGGCGATGGTCCGTGCGCTGCGGCGACCCGGGCTCGCATCCGACGCGCTCGTCCTCGGAACGCTCGCGCTGACCGTGCTCGCGCGGATCGGCTGGGCGCCGCTCGTCGTCGCACTCGCGCCGGCGGCGCTCGCCACAACCTGGTTCAGCCGGCCGCCGCAGGAGCGCGCCAGCGCCTGGCTGCGGCAGCTCCCGGGCCGCCTGCTGCGCCGCCATCCGCTGCTCGCGCCTGCGGCAATCGCGGTCGTGCTCGTGGCGCTCGTCGCGGGACCCTCGAGCTTGCTGGGCGGCGAGCAGTACGGCGGGATCCGGCTGACGCCCGACTTCCTGCCGTCGCTCGTGTGGGACAACACGCGCACGCTGCTCGCGCACCTGGCGATCGGTGTCGCGATCGTGCCGCTGGTGCTGGCGCTGCCGCTGCTGGCACGCGCGCTCGTGCGCCCGGCGGACGCGCTGGAGGGCGGCTACGCGTGGCTCGTGCTCGGCCTGCTGGTCGCCTTCTCCTACGCCTACTACGCCTCGATGAACGAGGACCGCTACTTCGCAGTGCTCGCCCCGCCGCTCGTGCTGGCGGGCGCGCTCGCGGTGTTCCGCCGCCCGCCGCCGACCTGGTCGGTGCTGGTCAGCGGCGTGCTGGTCGTGCTGCTTCTCGGGACCTCCGCGAGCACGCTCACCGACCCCATCTACGGCTACTTCGTCGCGCCGACCTGGCGCTTCCTCGACGACGCCGTGCTGCGCCGGCTCGCGCTCGCGCTGCCGGACGACCGCGACCTGCTGGCCGCGCTCGTGGCGCTCGTCGCGGCGCTCGCCGCGCTGCTCGTCGCCTGGATCGTGCGGCGCCCGCGGCCGCTGGAGCGCGCGGCGATCGCCGCCGCCGGGATCGTGCTGGCCGGCGTGCTCGCGTTCCAGCTCGTCGCGATGGACCACCCGGCGCGCAAGCTGACCGAGCGCGTGGGGATGCGCGGGCTGTCCGCAGACGCGCTGGAGTTCGTCGACCGCGCGGGAGACGGCGGCGTCGTGCGCCCGCTCGCCGTCGACAGCGTGATGGACCCCGACCTGTCGGCCCAGCTGCAGATCCTGCAGGCGTACAACAGCACGTTCACGGGGCCGTACTTCGTCGGGCGCCGCGCCAATCCGGCGATCCCGATCGACGCGCTGATCGACTGGCGCAGCGGCGCGGTCGCGGTCTCCAAGCCGCCGCCGGACGTCCTGCTGCAGATCGCGGGCGCGGCACCGGTCGGCTTCGCCGGAACCGTCCTGCCGCCCAGCCCGCACTTCCCGTGGGCGCAGATGATCCGTCTCGACCAGCCGCTGCGGGCGACGTGGGTCATGCGCGGCATGCAGGCCGACCGCTACCCGCTCGGCGGCACGCCGGTCGAGCTGCGCGTGTTCGCGAACGACGCGCCCGACCGCTGCGTCACCGGCCAGGTCTTCGCCCATCCGACGCAGCAGCGTCCCGCGCGCTACCGCCTCGCCGGCGGTGGCCGCGTCGTGCGCGACCTGGTACGACCGACCGAGCCGGCGACGTTCGTGCGCCCGCTCGACCCGCGGCGGCCCGTGACCTTCACGCTGAGCGGCGAGGCGGGGCGGGGCGCCGACGGCATCTCGCGCAGTCCGACGCTGTACGACGTGCGCATCGTCCGCTGCCCGCACGAGCGCTGAGCGTGCGCGTCGCGCTCAACCTCGTTTTCCTCGTGCCCGGCGAGACGGGCGGGATGGAGGTCTACGCGCGCGAGCTGCTGCCGCGGCTGGCGGCGCTGCCGGGCGTCGAGCCGATCGCGCTCGTGAGCCGCGCCGCGGCCGCCGACGGCGACGCGCCGTGGTTTGCCGCGGTCGAGTCGCTCGTCGCGCCCGTCGACGCGCGCGACCGGCGGCAGTGGGTGTGGGGCGAGCAGCGCCACGTGCCGCGCCTCGCCACGCGCGCGGGAGCGCAGCTCGTGCACAACCTCGCCTCGACCGGCCCGGTCCATCGCGCCGGCGGACCTCCGCGCGTGACGACCGTCCACGACCTCCACTACGCGACCGCGCCGCGCGCGCACTTCGGGCTGCGCGGCCTCGGCATGCGCGTGCTCGTCCCGGCCGCGGTGCGCGCCTCGCGCCGCGTCGTCACCGTCTCGCAGGCGACGAAGGACGACGTCATGCGGCTGATCGGGACGCCGGCCGAGCGGATCGACGTCGTCCACCTGGCGACGACGCTGCCGGCGGACGACGCGCCCGTCACGCCGGAGGGGGCGCTGCGCGAGCGCCTGCGGATCGGCGAGCGGCCGATCCTCCTCAGCATGGCGGCGAAGCGGCCGCACAAGAACGTCGAGGGCCTGATCGACGCGCTCGCCGAGATCCCGCTCGAGCGCCGGCCGGCGCTGGTGGTGCCGGGCTACGCGACCGAGCACGAGGCGACGCTGCTGCGGCGCGCGCAGGAGCGCGGCGTGGCCGAGCAGCTCTGCTTCCCCGGCTGGCTGTCGTCGGCCGACGTCGAGGGCCTGTGGCGCTGCTGCGCGGCGCACGTCTTCCCCTCCTTCTCCGAAGGCTTCGGCCTGCCCGTGCTGGAGGCGATGGCGCGGGGCGTGCCGGGCGCGTGCTCGGACCGGGCGTCGCTGCCCGAGGTCGCGGGCGGTGCTGCGCTGCTGTTCGACCCACGCGACCCGGCGGCGATCCGCGACGCGATCGAGCGGCTGCTGGGCGACGCGCAGCTGCGCGAGCGCCTGCGGGCCGCCGGGCTGGCGCGCGCGGCGACGTTCTCGTGGGAGCGGACCGCGCGCGAGACGGCCGCGAGCTACGAGCGGGCGCTGGCGGGCGTCTGAGCGTCCACGGCGGCTGCAACGACCGCGGACACCTCAGCCGCCTGCTCGGTGCTCAGCACCGGGCTGAGCGGGATCGCGAGGTGCGTGCGGGCGACCTCGTCGGTCGCGGGGAGGACCACATCCGTGCCCCACTGCGCCATCGCCGGCTGACGGTGGACGGGCGTGCGGTAGTAGGCCTTCTGGCCGTGGCCGGCAGCGGCGAGCGCGGCGGCGATCGCGTCCGACTTCGCGTGGCGGATCACGTACAGGTGCCACGCGGGATCGCAGCGCGGCGCGGCCACTGGCACCGGCAGCTCGACCAGCTCGCCGAGGCCGGCCTCCGCGTAGTGGCGCCCGGCGGCGCGGCGGCCGTCGGCCCAGCCGTCGAGGTGCGGCAACTGGACGCGCAGGATCGCCGCCTGCAGCTCGTCGAGGCGCGAGTTGCAGCCGACATGCTCGTAGGTGACCTTGTCCCATGAGCCGTGGAAGCGCAGCATCCGCACGCGGTCCGCGAGCTCGCCGTCGGACGTCGTGATCGCGCCGCCGTCGCCGAGGCAGCCGAGGTTCTTCGACGGGAAGAAGCTGAACGTCGCGGCCGTGCCGAGCGCACCCGGCCGCCCCGCCTCGGACGTCGAGCCGGCGGCCTGGGCGGCGTCCTCCAGCACCGGCACGCCGAGCGCCTCGATCTCGCGCACGGGCGCGACGTTGCCGAACAGGTGGACGGCGATCACGGCCTTCGTGCGCGGCGTGAGCGCCGCCTTGACCGTCTCCGGCGTGACGCAGAACGTGTCCGGGTCGACATCGCAGAAGACGGGTGTCGCGCCGGTCGACGGGATCGCCTCGGCGCTCGCGTAGAAGGTGAAGGACGGGACGACGACCTCGTCGCCCGGGCCGACCCCCATCGCCCGCAGCGCGATCGTCAGCGCGTCGGTCCCGTTCGCCACGCCGATCGCGTGCTCGGCGCCGACGTACGCCGCGAACTCGCCCTCGAAGGCGGCGACGTTCGGGCCCAGGATGTAGCGCCCGTCGTCGACGACCTCCTCCATCCGCGCGAGGATCTGCTCGCGCAGCGGGGCGAGCGGCGTCCTCGTGTCGAACAGGGGGACGGGCACCGGCGGGAGGGTACGCGACAATCCCGCGCGATG
>DATHEP010000534.1:0-16999 GCA_035318525.1 Conexibacter sp. | reverse complement strand
GTCGACGTGCTCGTCGGCGCGCGGCGCCGGCACGTAGTCGGCCAGGCGAGCCGCGATCTCCTGTTCGGAGAGCGCCACGTCGATGCGGCGCGCGTCGACGTCGATCGTGATCTCGTCCCCGTCGCGCAGCGCGCCGATCGGCTCGCCACGCACCGCCTCGGGCGCGAGGTGGGCCGCCATGAAGCCGTGCGTGGCGCCGGAGAAGCGCCCGTCGGTCAACAGGGCGACGCTCTCCCCCAGCCCCTCGCCCTGGATCGCGGCCGTCACGGCGAGCATCTCGCGCATGCCCGGGCCGCCGGCCGGCCCCTCGTTGCGGATCACGACGACGTCGCCCGCCTGGATCTCGTGCGCGAGCACGGCGGCCATCGCCGCCTCCTCGCCGTCGAACACGCGAGCCGGACCGGTGTGGTGGCGGCGTCCGTGGCCGGCGAGCTTGACGACGCAGCCGTCGGGCGAGACGTTGCCGCGCAGGATCGCGAAGCCGCCCGTCGCCTTCAGCGGGTCGTTGAGCGGGCGCACGACGTCCTGTCCCGGAGTCTCGGTCGCCTCGTCGGCGTGCGCGCCGATCGTGCGCCCGGTGACGGTGATCGCGTTGCGGTTGAGAAGGCCCGCATCGGCGAGGCGCTTGAGCACGAGCGGAACGCCGCCCGCGTCGTACAGGTCGGTGGCGGCGTATCTGCCGCCCGGCTGCAGGTCGCACAGCAGCGGCGTGCGCTCGCTGATCGCGTCGAACTCGTCGATCGACAGCGGCACGCCCATCTCCGTCGCGACAGCGAGCAGGTGCAGCACGGCGTTCGTCGAGCCGCCGCTCATCGCGACCGCGGCGATCGCGTTCTCCAGCCCGCGCTTCGTGATCACGTCGCGCGGCCGCTGACCGCGGCGCAGCACGTCCATCACGAGCTCACCGCAGTCGTGCGCGACCTGCAGCTTGCGGCCGTCCTCCGCCGGCACCATCGACGAGCCGGCGGGCGAGATGCCGAGCACCTCGAAGGCCATCGCCATCGTGTTGGCGGTGAACTGGCCGCCGCAGGCGCCGGCACCGGGCGAGGCGGCCTCCTCCAGCTCGTGCAGCTCCTCGTCGGTGAGCTTGCCGGCGGCGTGCGCGCCGACGGCCTCGAAGACCTGCTGGATCGTCACCTCGGCGCCTCTGTAGCGGCCCGGCTTGATCGATCCGCCGTAGAGCATCAGCCCGGGGATGTCGAGGCGCGCGAGCGCCATCACCGTCCCGGGGATCGTCTTGTCGCAGCCGCTGATGACGACAAGCGCGTCGAAGTGGTGGGCGCTCGCGACAAGCTCGATCGAGTCGGCGATCAGCTCGCGCGAGACGAGCGATGCGCGCATCCCGGAGGTGCCCATCGTGATCCCATCTGAGATCGCGATCGTGTTCAGCTCCATCGGCGTGCCGCCGGCCGCGCGGATTCCCTCCTTGACTCTCGCCGCGAGCACGCGATTGTTGAAGTTGCACGGCATCGTCTCGATCCACGAGTGCGCGACGCCGACGATCGGCTTCGCGAGGTCCTCGGCGGAGTAGCCGATCCCGTGCAGGTAGGCGCGCGCGGCAGCCCGTGCCGGCCCCTCGGTGAGGGCGCGGCTGCGGTGCTTGACGTCGAAGGCAGCAGCCTCGCTCACGAAGCGGGCACTCTACCGCCCGGCGCGCGCTCCGCCCCCGCGATCGAGCGCGCCCGTGCGCGCTCCCACTGGCGCAGTCGCCACAGGTCGCGCTTGACCTGGCGCGGGTCGAGCTGACGGCCGGGCAGGTGGAGGTTCGCGGTCTCGATCAGCCGCCGCTCGTCGCCCGTCAGCGCCATCCACTTCGCGAGCGCGTCGTCGGAGTCCGGCAGCCGTGCGCTCCCGTACGGCCGCGTCTCGTCGGGGAAGGCGACGCAGTACTCGTTCAGCAGGCGTCCCGTCTGGGGCAGGTAGGCGAGGATCGGCTTGTGCGGGTAGACGAGGTAGGCGTACGGCGTGCCGGCCGCCGCGTCGTGTCCGCCCGGCCGCTCGGTCTGCATCCCCCACACGCGGATGAAGCCGAGGTCGCGGTACATCGCCCACTCCTCCTCGTTCACGCACGACCGCAGCAGGTGGCGCGCCCGTGCCTCCGCGCGGCGCTCGCGGCCGGGGTCGTAGTCCGGCGCAGCCGTCACCTGGCGACCAGCGCGATGCCGAGCCCAAAGCTCGGCGATGCGTGGCGCCGCCACCTCCCACAGGAGCGCGACGACGACGAGCGCGGTGGCGGTCAGCGCGAGCAGCATGCTCGACACCACCCCCCGCGCCGCATCAGCGCCCGCCTGCCGCCCGCGGGAAGAAGATCACGCGCTCGGCGTCGCGCGGCACGTCGGAGAAGCTGCGCGCGAGCTGCGCCGTGCGGCGGCCGCCGCCGTCGAGCGGAACGGCGGCCCACATGCCGGCGTCCAACTGCCGACGGAACTCGGCCACGAGCATCTCCTCGTCCTCGCGCACCTCCACGTCGCCCTCGGCGAGCAGCACCTCACCGTGACCTGGCTTCATGCGCAGGAACCTCATGCACCGATTATGGCAGAGGAGTTATGTGCCGCCGCGGGCTCGCGGACGGCGCCCACGGATCCCGAGCGCGTCGACCGGTCCCGGCCCGCGCCCGATCTCGCGTAGGCCGTCACGGACCGCCGCCCCCGCGCGTGCCTTGGCCGCGCGGGCCGCCTCCAGCGGCGTCCAGCCGTGCGCCAGGTGGGCGGCGAGCACGGAGGAGTGCGTGCAGCCGGAGCCGTGCGCGGCACCGTCGGGGAAGCGCTCGCCCGGGATCTCGACGACCGCGTCGCCGTCGTAGAAGACGTCGACTGCCTGCTCGCGGTGGCCGCCCGTGACGACGACGCAGCGCGGGCCGAGCGCGTGGATCGTGCGCGCCAGGTCCGCGGGGTCCGCGTCACCGCCCGCGTCACCGGCGAGCGCCCGCGCCTCGGGCAGGTTCGGCGTCACGACCGTGATCCGCGGCAGCAGGCGCTCTACCAGCGCCGCTCGCGCGTCCGGCTCCAGCAGCGCCGCGCCCGACTCGGCGACCATCACCGGGTCGAGCACGATCGGCGTGTCGCCGTCGAGCTCGTCGAGCACGCTGGCGACCGCCGCGATCGCCTCGACGGTGCCGAGCATCCCGATCTTGACCGCGTCGACGCCGATGTCACGCCGGACCGCTCGCACCTGCGCGACGATCAGGTCAGGCTCGACGGCCCCGATCGCGTCGACGCCGACGGTGCTCTGCGCGGTGATCGCGGTGATCGCCGTCATGCCGTGGACGCCGCAGGCGGCGAACGCCTTGAGGTCCGCCTGGATCCCGGCGCCGCCGCCGGAGTCCGAGCCGGCGATCGACAGCACGGCAGGGACGCGAGGAGCGGGCGTCGTCACGGCCGGCAGGTTAGAGCGTGGTCGGCCCGCTTGGCCGTACGACCGGCCGTGCTGGCGCAGGCGCCGGCCAGTCCTGCGAGCGCGGACGGAGGCGCGAACGCGGACGGGAACGGACACACGACCCGGATCCGGCTTGCGACGGGCGCCCGGCGGGTGATCGCCGGAACTCGCCGCGTCAGCTCGTCGCGACGTAGCGGCCACCTGGTCCCCGCCGCACGCGCCCGCGCAGCTCAAGCTGCGCGAGTCCCGCAAGCAGTGCGTCGACCGCGCCGCCGTTGGCCGCGAGTGCCGCGACGGTGTCGCAGCCCGCGCGCACGCGGTCAAGCAGCGCGCGCAGGTCCGGCTCCAGCGCATCCCGCGCCGGAGCGGGAGCCAGCGCGACGGCGGCCGCGCCGAACAGCAGCTCGAGCACGTCCTGCGGCCCGCGCACGAGCCGCGCGCCGTCGACGATCAGCGCGTTCGTACCGGCGGCGAGCGGCGACGTCACGAGCCCCGGCACGGCGGCGACGTCGCGACCGAGGTCAGCTGCGAGCGAAGCGGTGATCAGGGACCCCGAGCGCTCGCTCGCCTCGACGATGACGGTCGCTCGCGCAAGCGCCGCGATGATGCGGTTGCGGGCAGGGAAGCACCAGCGCCGCGCCCGCGTCCCAGGCGGCATCTCGGCGACCACCGCGGCGGTCGCCGCGATCCGCTCGTGCAGCTGGCGCTTCGTCGCCGGATAGGGACGTTCGGGCCCGCCCGCGAGGATCGCAAGCGTCGCGCCTTCGACCTCGAGGGCGCCGGCGTGGGCGGCGGCGTCCACCCCCAGCGCCATACCGCTCACGACGGTCAGCCCGGCCGCGGCCATGCCGCGCCCGAGCGCACGCGCCTGCTCGAGGCCGTACGGCGTCGCCCGGCGCGCGCCGACGATCGCGACGCGGTCTCCGGCGGCGACGCGCAAGAAACGCGTGATCTCGCCGTAGACGTACAGGACGGCTGGCGGATCGGGCAGATCCTCCAGGGCCGCTGGATAGCGCTCGTCACAGCGACACAGCGCAACGACGCCGGCGGCTGCGCACCGTTGGCGCGCCGCGTGCGCGTCGAAGTGCGCGTACTCGGTCTCGACTCGCGCTCGCTCGGCGCCCGCGAGTGCCGCGATCAATGCCACGTCCGTGAGCGCGAGCAGGCCCGCGCGTCCGCGCTTCGCCGACCACGCGAGATCGATGTGACCGATCAACCGTGCGACGAGCCACGAACGGCGCAGGCACACGTCGCAGGCCGATGCGGTGCCAGACACGCCGGTCATGCCGCGACCGCGTCGTCCAGCACATCGCGCGAGCGCATCGTCAGCGCCTGCAGGACGTCGTCGAGCTCGACCGCGTCGCGCTCGGCGAGGTCGGCGATCGTGCGCGCGACGCGCAGAACGCGGTCATGTCCCCGCGCGCTGAGGCCCCCGCGATCGTAGGCGGCCGCGAGCGCGCTCGCGGCTCGACCGCCGAGTCGCATGTGCGTCCGCAGCAGGCGCGCGTCCAACTGCGCGTTGCAGTGCGCGGGCGTCGTCGCGAGGCGTGCGTGCTGCCGCTCGCGTGCGGCGAGAACCCGCGCCCCCACCTCCGCGGAAGAGGTCGTCGGGGGCTTGGCGAGCGCGGCGGCGGTCGGCCGCGCCACGGTCACGAGCAGGTCGAGCCGGTCGAGCAGCGGACCGCTCAGCCGCCGGCGGTGGCGCAGCAGCTCGTGCTCGGCGCAGCGGCAAGGCCGGTCGCTGCCGGCAAAGCCGCACGGGCACGGATTCGTCGCCGCGACGAGCATTAGACGCGTCGGCAGGCGCAGCGCCTGCTGGCCGCGGACGACGACGACATGGCCGTCCTCGAGCGGCTGGCGCAGGGCCTCGAGCGTGGGCCGTGAGAACTCGGACAGCTCGTCCAGGAACAGCACGCCGTGATGCGCGAGCGTGGCCTCGCCCGGCGCCGGCGGCCGTCCGCCCCCGACGAGGCCCGCCGGCGAGATCGTGTGGTGCGGCGCACGGAATGGGCGCACGACCGCGAGCCCACCGCGCCGGCTGAGCCCGGCGATGTCGTGGATGCGCGTGACCTCAAGCGCCTCGTCGCGCGTGAGCGGCGGAAGCAGCCCGGGCAGTCGCCGGGCGAGCATCGTCTTGCCGGTGCCCGGCGGCCCTTCAAGCAACAGGTTGTGGCCGCCCGCCGCGGCGATCTCGAGCGCGCGCAGCGGCAGGTCGTGACCGCGCACGTCGGCGAGGTCCGGCTCCTCAAGCGCCTGTGCACCGACTGCCGGCTGCGGCTCCGGCTCCGGTGGCGGAGGGACCTCGCCGCCGGCGAGCAGCGCGGCGATCGTGCGCAGGTCCTCGACGGCGGCGATCTCCAGGCCCTCTACGAGCCCCGCCTCGCACGCGCCGGCTCGCGCGACGATCAGGCCGGCGATCCCCGCACGGCGCGCCCCCTCGGCGACCGTGAGCCCTCCGCGGCACGCGCGCAGCGCACCGGTCAGCGACAGCTCGCCGAAGACGGCCCAGCGGTCGAGCCCTTCGACGGGGCACTGCCCGCTCGCCGCGAGCAGCCCGACCGCGAGCGCGGCGTCGAAGCCCGGGCCGACCTTCCGCAGGTGCGCAGGCGCGAGGTTCGCGGTGATGCGCCGCGCCGGGAACTCGAAGCCGGAGTTGAGGATCGCCGCGTGCACGCGCTCGCGTGCCTCGCGAACCGCCGCGTCCGCGAGCCCGACGATGCGGAAGGCAGGCAGGCCCGGGCGGATGTCGACCTCCACCCACACGAGCCGCGGATCGATCCCGTCGATGGCGAAGGTGACGACGCGGGCAAGCACGACCGGCACGCTACGGCCCGTCGCGTTACGAGACACGCGCGCTTCGCAACGATTCTCGACTGCCTGCAGATCCGGCGAAACGCCTGCAATTCGGCACGAACGGCTGGTGCGCCCGGGCGTGTGCCGGCGTAGCGTGCCGGCGCGTGTCGAACGATCTCCGTCATCGCCTCGGACGCGCGGGAGAGGAGCTTGCCGCCGCGCACCTCGAGCGCCGCGGCCTCACGATCGTCGCGCGCAACCACCGCACGCGCTGGGGCGAGCTCGATCTGATCGCGGCCGACGACGACCGCATCGTCTTCTGCGAGGTCAAGACGCGCCGCGTCGGCTCGGCGGGCCCGTTCGACGGCCTGCGCGCGGACCAGTGCCGCCGCCTGCGGCGCATGGCCGTCGCCTGGCTGCAGGATGAGCCCACCCGGCCCCGCCGCCCTGAGCTGCGCTTCGACGCGATCGGCGTCACGATCGACGCGCGCGGCAAGCTGGTCGCACTCGAGCATCTCGAGAACGCGTTCTAGCGCGCGTCTGAAGGGGAGCTCCCTGAGGTGCGGATCGTCGTTCCTAGCAAGGACGCAGCCGGTGAAGCGTGCTCACGCGCGTGACCCGGCGAGGACGGGGCACCGCCGGCGCAGCTGGTGGTCAGGGACGACGAGGCGTGCCTCAGGGGAGCGACAGCTGCTGGTACGCGGCGCTCTGAAACGACAGCCGGTGCAGCGGGGAGACGCCGAGCCGTTCGATCGCGGCGCGGTGCTCGGGCGTGGCGTAGCCGACGTGGGAGGCGAACTCCCAACCGGGATGAAGCGCGTCGGCTCGGCGCATGTAGCGGTCGCGCGTCACCTTGGCGATCACCGATGCGGCGGCGATCGCGGCGCTGCGCGCGTCGCCGCCGACGACGGCGCGCTGGTCGTGTCCAACGTCGGCGACCGGGAAGCCGTCGGTGAGGCAGAGGCAGCCGGGTCGAGCGACGCGCGCGAGCGCGTCGCGCAGCGCCGCGAGGTTCGTGACATGGAGTCCGCGCCGATCGATCCCGGGCGCGCAGCGCGACACGACCGCGACGCGCGCCGCCGTGCGCAGGATCACCGGGTACAGCTCCTCGCGGCGCGCTGCCGTCTGCTGCTTGGAGTCGTTCAGCGCCGCGAGCGCGCGCACGTCAGATGGGCGCAGGCGCTCGTAGTCGAATAGCACCGCGGCCGCGACAAGCGGGCCCGCCAGGCAACCACGACCGGCCTCGTCGGCGCCGGCCACGTAGCGCGTACCGAGCGAGCGATCGAACGCGAACAGCTTGCGCGCCGGCGGCTTCGCTCTGCGCTTCCGTCTCGACGGGATCGCGGTCGCGCTCATCGACGCACTTGTACCGCAGAAGGTGGACAGCGGCGCGCAGATCGCGCGCAAATTGCGGACGCCGACACGGCCGGCATCAGAGGAGGCTGACGAAGTCGGCTTGTGGCAGGGCGTGGATCGTCGTGCGTGGCAAGGACGCAGGGGTGAAGCCGTACGCACGTACGGCGAACCCCGAGGACGCCGCCACGCGCGTCGAGACGCGTCCTACAACAAGCCGACCTGCTTCGGAGGCCAGTAGCTCACAAAGGCCCCGCCGACGATCCAGTCGCGTGGCACTGGCCCCCAGTAGCGGCTGTCGTCCGACGCCCCGCGGTTGTCGCCCATCATGAAGTAGTGATCCGCTGGCACGGTGATCGCGCCGAGGTTGCAGTCGGGCCCGCCGCCGCAGGACGCGATGAACGGCTCTCTCTGGCGCACGCCGTTGCGAACGACGTGGCCGTCGCGCACCTCGATCCGATCGCCTGGCAGCGCGACCACGCGCTTGATGAAGTTCTGATCCGAGCGCGTCGCCGTGGGTCTCGCGCACGGCACGCGGCTCTGCGGTCCCTCGTAGAACGGGCCCTGCCCTGGGTTGCCGCATTCGTTCACGTCGGCGCCGCGCGGCGGATGGAAGACGACGATGTCGTCGACCCCCGGCGCCGCGAAGCGGTTGCCGATGCGGTTGACGATCACGCGCTCGCCGACCGCGAGCGTCGGCTCCATCGATCCGCTGGGGATGCGGTACGGCTTGACGACGAGCGCTTGGACGATCAGCGCGATGCCCAGCGCGACGGCGACGACGATGACGAGCTCCAGCAGCGAGCTGGCGCCCGACTTACCTCTCACTCGTCGTCGGAGTCGGGCGCTGCGGCTGCGTCCGGCGCCTCGTCGGCGGCGACTGCCGCCTCGGGCTCGGCGGCGGGCGCCTCGACCTCAGTCGTCTCGACGTCCGCGGCCTCGAGCTCCGGCTCGTCCGCGCCCTGGACGTGCAGCAGCTCGCGCTCGATGACCTCCTCCGGTCCGATCGAGCGGCGCTCGCGGACGCGCGCGCGCTTGCCAACACGGCCGCGCAGGTAGTAGAGCTTCGCGCGCCGCACCTCGCCGCGGGCCGCCACTTCGATCTTCTCGATCTTCGGCGAGTGCAGCGGGAACGTGCGCTCGACGCCGACGCCGAACGACTGCTTGCGGACCGTGAAGGTCTCGCGCACGCCGTGGCCCTGGCGCTTGATGACGACGCCCTCGAACACCTGCGTACGACGACGCGTTCCCTCGATCACCTGGAAGTGGACGCGCACGCGGTCGCCCGCGTCGAAGGACGGCAGGCGGCGCAGCTGGGCGCGCTCGAGGCTGTCGATGACGGTGCTCATGGCAAGGAAGTGGCGGCCGTGGAGGCCGCCGGCTGGGGAATGGTAGCGGAGACGGTCAGGCGTCGTGCGTGCGGTCGCGCGCAGCGCGCTCGCGACTTTGCGCAAGGCGCCACTCGCGCACGCGAGCGTGATGGCCGGACAACAGCACGTCGGGCACCGACCACCCGCGCCACTCCGCCGGCCGCGTGTAGTGCGGGTACTCAGGAGCGCCCTCCAGCGCGACGCTGAACGACTCCTCCAGTGCCGACTCGTCGTGCCCGAGTGCACCCGGCAGCTTGCGCAGCACGGCGTCCGCGAGCACCATCGCCGGCAGCTCGCCACCAGCGAGCACGTAGCGGCCGATCGAGATCGCGTCGCTCGCGAAATGCTCGACGATGCGCTCGTCGAAGCCCTCGTAGCGGCCGCACAGCAGCGTCAGCGCCGGCTCCGCGGCGAGCTCGTCGACGAGCGCGTCGTCGAGCATGCGACCGCCCGGCGTGAGCGCGATCACGCGCCGGCGCTCGCGCAGTGCGACCGGGTCCGCCTCGTAGCGCGCGCGCAGCGCCGCCTCGACGACGTCGACGCGCAGCACCATCCCGGCGCCGCCGCCGAACGGCATGTCGTCCACCTGTCCGCCGCTCAGCGGCGTCGTGTCGCGGTAGTTCACGCACTCGAGGCCGTGCCCGTGCGCGAACGAGTTCTCGACGTGGCGCTGACCGCGGAACCACGCGAACGCCTCCGGGAAGAGCGTGAAGACATCAATCTGCATCAGGCGTCCTCCTCCCCCAGGAACGCCAGGTCGACGTCGATCAGGCGACCGTCGACGTCCACGGATCGGACGGCGTCGCGGATCAGCGGCACGAGCAGCTCACCACGGCCTTCGCGCGCGACCTCCAGCACCTCGCACGAGGGCAGCGCGCGCAGCGCCCGCACGACGCCGACGGCGCGCTCGCCGTCGACGACGCGACAGCCCTCCAACTGCTCGGGCCACCACTCGTCCTCCTCCAACTCCGGAGCCTCCGACCGCGGCACCAGCAGGTCGGTCCCGCGCAGCGCCTCGACGGCGGTACGGCTGGTGCAGCTGGCGAGCCGCAGGATCGGGCGCGCGTCGGTACCGGCGCGGCGGACGATCTCATCCTCGCGCTCGTCGACGAGCAGCATGCGGCCGGCGTCGAGCAGCGCGGCCCGCGGCTGGGTGACGTGGAAGCTGCCGTCGAGGCCGTGCGGTCTGCCGATGCGCCCTGCGTGGAGCAGGTCGGCCATGGCTCAGTCGACGATGTCGACGAGCACGCGGCGGTCGTCCTTCACCGCGGCGGCCTTCACGACGAGGCGCAGCGCGTTCGCGGTGCGCCCGCCGCGACCGATCACCTTGCCGTAGTCGTCCTCGCCGACGGTCAGCTCGAGCACGAGCGTGCCGTCGTCCTCCTCGAACTCCTCGACTCTGACCTCGTCCGGCTCGTCGACGAGCTCACGGACGAGGTACTCGAGCAGCTCCTTCATGGGAGGGGCGAGCAGGATCGGCTCAGCTTGTCGCGGAGCCGGAGATGCCCTGCGTCTTGAGCAGCTTTCTGACAGTCTCAGTCGGCTGTGCGCCACGCGCGAGCCAATGGCGCACGCGCTCCTCGTCGAGCACGATCGTCGACGGCTGCGTCTGCGCGTTGTAGTGCCCGATCGTCTCGAGCACGCGACCGTCGCGCTTGGAGCGCTGGTCGGCGGCGACGACGCGCCAGATCGGATTCTTTCGCCCGCCAACGCGGGTCAGCCGGAGTCGTACTGCCACGATTCCCTTTCGCAGTTCGGTGAAGACCGACGAAGGAGACTAGCGACTCAGCGCGCTTGGCGCATGAGGGCGCCGAGGTCGGGCGCCTTGCCCTGCTGCATCGCCTTCATCAGCTTCTGCATCTGGCCGAACTGTCTGATGAGCGCCTTGACAGCCTGGACATTGGTGCCGGAGCCTCTCGCGATGCGGATGCGGCGCGAGCCCTTGATGACGTCAGGGTTGCGCCGCTCCTCCAGCGTCATCGACAGGATGATCGCCTGGATGCGGTCGAACTCGCGCTCGTCGACCTTCATTCTGCTGAGCTGGTGGCCGCCGAGGCCGGGGATCATGCCGAGCAGGTTCTGCAGCGGGCCGAGTCTGCGGATCTGCTTGAGCTGGTCGAGGAAGTCGTCGAGGCCGAACTCCGACTTGCGGATCTTCCGTTCGAGCTCCTTCGCTTGGTCTTCGTCGAACTGCTGCTCGGCCTTCTCGATGAACGTCAGGACGTCGCCCATCCCGAGGATGCGCTGCGCCATGCGGTCGGGATGGAAGCGCTCGAACTGGTCGAGCTTCTCGCCGGTGGAGGCGAAGAGGATCGGCTTGCCGGTGACGGCCTTGACCGACAGCGCGGCGCCGCCGCGGGCGTCGCCGTCGAGCTTGCTCATCACGACGCCGTCGAACTGCGCGACCTCGGCGAACTGCTCGGCGACGTTGACCGCGTCCTGGCCGGTCATCGCGTCGACGACGAGCAGCACGTTCGTCGGTCTCGTGACGCGCTTGACCTCCGCCAGCTCCGTCATCAGCTCCTCGTCGACGTGCAGGCGGCCGGCGGTGTCGACGATCAGGACGTCCTTGCCCTCGCGCTCGGCGCGCTCGCGCGCCCACTTCGCGATCTCGACCGGGTTCGCGTCGGTGCCTCTCTCGTAGACGTCGGCGCCGACCTGGGCGGCGACCTTCACGAGCTGGTCGACGGCGGCGGGGCGGTAGACGTCGCAGGCGGCGACGGCGACGGAGGAGCCGTGCTGCTCCTTCAGGTAGCGGGCGAGCTTGCCCGTCGCCGTCGTCTTGCCGGAGCCCTGCAGGCCGGCCATCAGGATGACCGTCGGCGGTCGCGGCGAGAAGACCAGCTCGCGCGACTCGCCGCCCATCAGCTCCGCCAGCTCGTGCGATGCGCCCCCCATCAGCTCGGACAGCTCCTCGTTGACGATCTTGACGACCTGCTGGCCCGGGTTCAGCTGGCCGACCACGTCGCTGCCGAGCGCGCGCTCCTTGACCGCGTTCGTGAACGACTTCACGACCTTGAAGTTGACGTCGGCCTCGAGCAGCGCGAGACGGATCTCGCGCATCGCTGCGTTGACGTCGTCCTCGGTCAGCGTGCCGCGCCCGCGGACGTCCGCGAGCGTGGCCTGCAGCTTCTCGGCCAGGGAGTCGAACATGCCCGACTGAGGCTACCGGTCAGACGGCGCGCGGCGGAGGCGGCGGGTCGTCGCCGCGGCGGGCGATCTGGTCGACCTTCCCGCCGAGCGCCTGCCCGATGCCCCCGAGTGCCTCGGTGAACTCCGACGGGATCACGAAGATCTTGCTGGCCTGGCCGTCGGCGAGCTTCGGCAGCATCTGCAGATACTGGTAGCTGAGCAGCTCGCGGTCGGGGCGGCCGGCGTGGATCGCGTCGAAGACGGTCTGGATCGCTCTCGCCTCGCCCTCCGCTCTGAGGATTGAGGCCTGCCGCTCGCCGGTCGCGCGCAGGACCGCAGCCTGCTGCTCGCCCTCGGCCGTGAGGATCTGCGACTGCTTGAAGCCCTCGGCGGTGAGGATCGCCGCGCGGCGGTCGCGCTCGGCGCGCATCTGCTTCTCCATCGCCTCCTGGATCGTGCCCGGCGGGTCGATCGACTTCAGCTCGACGCGGTTGATGCGGATGCCCCACTTGCCGGTCGCCTCGTCGAGCACGACGCGCAGCTGCGAGTTGACGTTGTCGCGGCTTGTCAGCGCGTCCTCCAGCGTCAGTCCGCCGATCACGTTGCGCAGCGTCGTGACGGTCAGCTGCTCGATCGCCTGCAGCGGGTTCGCGACCTCGTAGGTGACCGACTTCGGGTCCGTGATCGTGAAGTAGAGGACGGTGTCGATCTGCACGACGAGGTTGTCCTCGGTGATCACCGGCTGCGGCGCGAACGACACGACCTGCTCGCGCAGGTCGATCAGCGGCTTCACGCGGTCGATGAACGGGATAACGATCGTCAGCCCCGGCGTGAGCGTGCGGCTGTAGCGGCCGAGCCGCTCGACCACGCCCGCCTTCGCTTGCGGGATGATGCGGACGGTCCGCATCGCGACGATCAGCACGAAGATCGCGATCACGACGAGGACGATCAGGCCTGCCATGTGGGGCTCCTCTTTGTTCGCTCTACTCGCTGACGAGCGCCGTGGCGCCCCTGATCTCGACGACCTCGACAGCCGTGCCGGCCTCGATGATGCGCTCCTCGTCGTAGGCGCGCGCGGTCCACACCTCACCGTCGATCTTCACGCAGCCGACGCCCTCGTCGTTGGCGATCCGCTCCAGCACGATCGCGCGACGCCCCACAAGGGCAGCGGTTCCGGTGCGCAGTTGAGCGGGCTGGCGCAGGTGGGCACGCGCGATCGGCCGCACGACCCACAGCAGCAGCAGCGAGACGACGATGAAGGTGAGCCATGAGGCGACCGCGCCACCGCCGATCACAGCGACCAGCGCCGCCACGAGCGCGCCGCCGCTGAAGGGCGCGAGGAAGAAGCTCGTCGTCAGCAGCTCGCCGACGCCGAACGCGACTGCCACAAGGATCCAGATCACCCAGGCGTCCATCTGCGTCAGCGAGCTTACCGCCGCGGGCGGGCGACTGACGAGGGCGGGGCGCGCGTCAGCCGAGCAGCGCGCGGGCGAAGTCGTCCGCGTCGAACGGGCGCAGGTCCTCGAGCTGCTCGCCGATGCCGATCAGCTTGACCGGGATCCCCAGCTCTCGCGCGATCGCGAGCGCGATGCCGCCCTTGGCGGTGCCGTCCAACTTCGTGAGGACGATCCCGGAGACGTCGACGGCCTCGGCGAACAGCTTCGCCTGGCGCAGGCCGTTCTGGCCGGTCGTGGCGTCGACGGTCAGCAGCGTCTCGTGCGGCGCCTCGGGGAGCTGCTTGGCGATCACGCGCCGCACCTTCGCCAGCTCGGCCATCAGGTGGTCCTGCGTGTGGAGGCGGCCGGCGGTGTCGATCAGGATCACGTCGGCACCGTCGCGCACGCCGGTCGCGACGGCGTCATAGGCGACCGCTCCGGGGTCGGAGTCCGGGGCGCCCTTCACGAACGCCACGTCGGCGCGCAGCGCCCACTGCTCGAGCTGCTCGACCGCGGCCGCGCGGAACGTGTCGGCCGCGCCGAGCACGACCGTCTGGCCGAGCTCCTTGCGCAGGTGCCAGGCGAGCTTGCCGAGCGAGGTCGTCTTTCCGGTGCCGTTGACGCCGACCATCAGCACGACCGTCGGGCTCGGCGTCAGGTCGATGCGGTCCTCCCCCGCCCGCGCCGCGTCCGCCAGCAGCTCGACGAGCCGCGCCTGCAACTGCTCGCCGGTGACGTCGCCGCCCTGCGCCTCCTGCTCGAGCTGCTCGACGATCTCGGCGGTCGTGCGAGCGCCGACGTCGGCGGCGATCAGCGCCTCCTCGAGCCGCTCCCACGTCTCGTCGTCGAGCTGCTCGAACAGCGTCGCCTGCAGCTCGCTGGTGAGCGCCTCGCGCGTCTTGCGCATGTTCTCGCGCAGGCGGCCGAAGAAGCCACGGCGGCGCTCGCGCTGCTCGGGCGCGTCCGCCTCAGCGGTCGCGACGCCCCCGTCGCGCGTGATGAAGAGATCCTGCCAGTCACGTGCCATCGCGATCGGCGACGATACCAGCGTGTCGTCGCCCTCCATCGTGATCCGCCGCACGCGCGCCGACGCGCCGGACGCGGGCGCGCTGCTCGCTGCCTACGGCGCGGAGCTGGTGGCCCGGGGCCGGCCGTGGTCGCCGCTCGACCCGCCGCCGGGCGCGGCCGGCGCGAGCTGGGTCGAGGTGCACGAGATGGAACCGTCCGGGGGCGCGTTCCTGCTGCTGGAGGAGAGCGGCGAGGCCGTCGCCTGTGGTGGGCTGCGGACGCTGGAGCCCGGGTTGGGAGAGATCAAGCGCATGTACGTCGTCCCGGCCGCACGGCGCCGGGGCCATGCGCGCCGGCTGCTCGGCGCCTTGGAGACGGCAGCGAGGGAGGCCGGGCTCACGCGCCTGCGGCTCGACACCAACGCCCAACAGCCCGAGGCGCTGGAGCTCTACGCGGCCTGTGGCTACGCGGAGATCGCGGACTACAACGGCAGCCCGACCGCCACGCACTGGTTCGAGAAGGATCTGCACAACCGAGACGGCTGAGCGGTGCGGATCGGCGGGCCTGGCAAGGAAGCAGGGGTGAAGGAGTACCGGAGGTACTCCGAACCCCGATGACGCCGCCAGGCCCGCCGAGGCGCGCCGCTCAGGCGGCCTCGGAGGCGGGCGGCAGCCTGCGGCTGATGACCTTGGAGATCCCGTCGCCGCCCATCGAGACGCCGTAGAGGCTGTCGGCGGCCTCCATCGTGCGCTTCTGATGGGTGACGACGATGAACTGCGCGCGCTCGGCGTACTTGCGCAAGAGCGTGAGGAAGCGGTCGATGTTGAGGTCGTCGAGCGCCGCCTCGACCTCGTCGAGGATGTAGAAGGGGCACGGCCGCGCGAGGAAGACCGAGAACAGGAAGGCGAGCGCGGTCATCGACTTCTCGCCGCCTGACAGCAGCGACAGGCGCTTCATCGACTTGCCGGCCGGCGTGATCTCGATCTCGACGCCGAGCAGGTCCTCTTCCTCGCGCTCCTCCGTCTCGGCGGCGGCGTCGGCCTCGTCGGGGGCCGCGGCGGTCGCGTCGTCGTCGACTGCCGCTCCTCCGAGCACCGGCCGCGGACCGGCGTCCTCGCGCACGAGCCGCAGGCGGCCGCGGCCGCCGGGGAAGAGCTGCTCGGCCAGCTCCTCGAAGTTCTTCGCGGCGGCGGCGAAGGTCTCCTCGAACGTCTCGCGGATCTGGCGATCGGTGTCCTTGATGAGGACGTTCAACTCGCGCAGCGCCGCTTCCAGGTCGGCACGCTGCGTCTCGAGCTCCTCGACGTGTGCGAGCGCCTCCTCGTACTCCTGCTCGGCGAGCGGGTTGACGGGGCCGAGCTGCTCGCGGCGGCGCTGCAGGCGCTCGATCCGCTGAGCGAGTGCGGCGCGCTCCTCGTCCGGCAGTGGCTCGCTCGCCGGCTCGGGCTCGAGGCCGAGCGGCTCGGCGAGCGATCGCAGCTCGCCGTCGGCCTCGGCCATCCGGTCGCGCGCCTGCTGGGCGCGCACCTCGGCGCCCGTGACGGCCTCGCCGTCGCGCTTGAGGCGACCGTGCAGCTCCGCCTCCTCGCGCGCACAGGCGCGCAGCTCGACGGCGACGTGCTCTCCCGCCTCGCGGTGCGCCGCCAGCTCGGCGTCGAAGACCTCCACGCGTGCGGCGATCGCGGCGGCAGCCTCGGCCAGGACGGTCACGAGCCGCTCGGCGGACGGCACGAGCGTGCGCTCGGCGACCAGGCGGGCGTCTGCCTGCGCGATGCGCGCCGTGCGCTCGGAGCGGTCTCGCTCGGCGCGCTCGGCGAGGCGGCGCTCGGCCGCCAGCTCGGCTTCGACCTGGGCTCGGCGGACCGCGCCGGGGCCCTCGTCCTCGGCGCCGCGGCGCTGCTCGATCAGGCGCGCGACGCGGCGCCCCTGCTCGGCTGCCTCGTCGTGCGCGCGAACGGCGGCGCGCAGCGTCGTCTCGGCCTCGTCACGGGCACCGTCCGCCTCGGCGACGGCGGCCGCGACGCGCTCCGCGCGCTGTGCGGCCTCGTGCTCTGCGCGCACGGCCGCCTCACTGGCGGCGACGAGCCCATCGCGGCGGTTGCGCTCGGCGAGCACGCGCTCCTCGCCGCCGACCGGCATCTGGCGCAGCTCGCGCCACGCGCCGATCCACACGCGACCGGCTCTCGTCACCGCCGTGCCGCGGAAGTCCTCGCGCACGTCCGCCACGTCGGCGACGACCCATGCGTCGGCCAGCAGCGCGGCCGCGAGCGCAAGCGTGTCATCCGGGCCGCGGACGTAGTCGAGCAGCCGCTCGGCGTCGGGCGTGGGCGGCTTGCCGGCGGCGGGCGACCCTTCTCCGGTGGCGGGTGGGCCGCCGATCAACGCGCTGCCGCCGTCGCGGCCGGCGCGCTCGAGCAGCTCGGCCCCGGCCGCGCGGTCGGCGACGACCGCGGCCCGCAGGCGACCGCCGAGCGCGGCGGCGAGCGCAAGCTCGTAGCCGCCCTCGACGTCGAGCGCGTCGGCGAGCGCCGG
>DATHEP010000533.1:0-6214 GCA_035318525.1 Conexibacter sp. | reverse complement strand
CGAGCGCATAGAGCTCGTCGGCTGAGCCCGGCGTGACGACGATCCGCGAGGAGCTGCGCACGCGCCTCGCGGCCGCCGCCGCTCCTTCGTCCGCGGCGCCGTCACTGCACGACGAGACGGAGGCGGCGGTGCTCGTGCCGCTCTACGTCCGCGACGGCGAGCTGCATGTCGTCTTCACGAAGCGTCGAGAGGACCTGCGCCGCCATCCGGGCGAGATCTCGTTCCCGGGCGGCCGACGCGACCACCCAAACGAGGAGCTCGCGCTGACCGCGCTGCGCGAGGCGGAGGAGGAGATCGGGCTCGACCAGTCCGCCGTCGACCTGCTCGGCACGCTCGCGCCCGTGAGCACGTTCGTGACCGGCTACGTGATCTACCCGCACGTCGGGCTGATCGAGCCGATCCCCTGGAAGCCGAGCCCGAACGAGGTCGAGCTCGTGCTCGAGCTGCCGCTGCACGCGCTCGTGGCCGGCTACGCGAACAGGCCGATGACGCGCCGGGGCTTCACGTTCGAGACGGACACGTACGTCGTTGGCGACCACCTCATCTGGGGCGCCACCGCACGCATCCTCGGCGACCTGCTCGGACGCGTCGGGCCGCTCGCCGAGGCGCGGCGCCCCCCAGGGTAAAGCGGCGTCAGGCGCGCTCGAACGCCAGCAACTCGGCGACGCACGCCCGCGCGCCCGCGCGCCACGCGTCGTGGTCCGCCGGGTCGGCGCGCAGCAGCGCGTGCGGGATCTCCGAGTACGCGCAGGCGCGCTCGACCGTCTCCGCCCCCGCGTCGAGCAGCCCGGCGTCGACGCTGCCGGCGGCCTCGTACACGATCCCGCGCACCGTCGTGTCGATCGTGCGCTCGAGCAGCATCTTCAGGCGCGAGCCGTGCAGCGCCTCCAACCGCTCGGCGGAGCCCTCCGCCGAGCCCATCAGCCAGCAGAGGATCGTGACGCCGTCGAGTGCATAGCTGATCGACGCGATGCGGTCGGGATCGCCGATCCACACCTCGGCGCCGGCCACCTCGATCGCGGCGCGACCCGCCTCGCCGCGCGTCGTCCCGCGCACCGCGTGACCGTCGGCGCGCAGCGCCCGCGCGAGCGCTTGCCCGCGACAGCCACAGCCGACGATCAGCACGCGCGCCACGGCCGGCAGCCTAGTGGCTGCCCACCGATCACATCATGCCGCGGCGCACGTCCTCGTCCTTGAGCAGCCCGTCGACCGTCAGCTCGGGCTCGCCGCGCGCGCGACGGCGGGCGTTCGTCGCCTCGAGCATCTGCTCGAGGTCCTCGGCGTCCCGCATCGCCTCGGCGTCGTCGCGCTGGTGCGTCGTTCTCCAGCCCAGTTGCTCGGCGCCCGTCCCAGGCGTCGAGAAGATACCCAGCAGCACGAACGCCAGGAGCGCCAGCGCGATGGAGCCCAGCACGATCGCGAGGAACGCGTCCATCCCGGCGAGGATACCCCCGCAACTCGCATCGCCGCGCCGTGTTCAAGCAGGCGTCCAATCCATCGTCGGCCGTGACGGTCGCGGGATGTCCCATCCCCGGAGGAGTCGCCAAGCTCGGCGGCCCGCCGGCCGCGATCGAGTCCCACACGGCGCCGCAGCCGGGCGGCATGAAGCCGGCTGCAGACGACGGCCGCCGACTCCCGGCCGCATCAGCCCCCGCGGTCGGGAGTCGAGGCGGGCTCCTCAGCCGTCCCAACCGGCGGATCGGCAGGTCCCCGACAGGTAGCGTTCGCCGCCTTCCCGACCCCGCCACCGAGGACGCCGACGATGGACTTCGACCTCACCGATGAGCAGCGCCTGATCCGCGAGACCGCCCGCGACTTCACCGACAACGAGATCGTCCCGCGGGCGCGCGACAACGACCGCAACGCCCACTTCGACCTCGAGCTCGTCGGCAAGATCGCCGCGCAGGGATACCTGGGCGCGATCGTGCCGCGCGAGTACGGCGGCGCCGGGCTCGACTACGTCACCTACGGGCTCGTGGTCGAGGAGATCGGCCGCGGCTGCTCGGCGATGCGCACCGTCATCAGCGTGCAGACGTCGCTCGTCTGCTCGGCGATCCTCAAGTGGGGAACCGAGGAGCAGAAGCAGCACTACCTGCCGAAGCTGTGCTCCGGCGAGTGGCTCGGCTGCTTCGGTCTGACCGAGCCCGACACCGGCTCGGACGCGGCCAACCAGAAGACGCGCGCGACGAAGGTCGACGGCGGCTGGTCGATCTCCGGCTCGAAGATGTTCATCTCGCTCGGCAACCACGCGCGCGTCGCGCTGATCTTCGCCCAGACGGACCCGTCGCTCGGACACCGCGGCCTCGCCTGCTTCCTCGTCGACCCGGCGGCGGACGGCTTCGAGGCGCAGGAGATCCACCACAAGATGGGCCTGCGCGGCTCGGACACCGCGTCGCTGTCGCTCGACGAGGTCAAGGTCGGCGAGGACGCGCTGCTCGGCCAGGTCGGCGAGGGCTTCAAGGTCGCGATGAGCGCCCTGGACAGTGGCCGGTACTCCGTCGCCGCCGGCTGCGTCGGCATTTGCCAGGGCTGCGTCGACGCGTCGGTCGCCTACGCGAAGGAGCGCGAGCAGTTCGGCCGCCCGATCGCGAGCTTCCAGCTCGTGCAGGCGATGATCGCCGACATGGTCGTCGACACCGAGGCGGCGCGCGGGCTCGTGCTGCGCGCCGGCTACCTGAAGGACAAGGGCCGGCCCTCGACGACCGAGACGTCGATCGCGAAGCTGTTCTCGACCGAGGCCGCCGTCCGCTCCGCCAACACCGCGATCCAGGTCCACGGCGGCTCCGGCTACGTCGACGACCACCCGGTCGAGCGCTACTTCCGCGACGTGCGCGTCACGACTCTTTACGAGGGCACCTCGCAGATCCAGAAGCTGATCATCGGCCGCGCCGCGACCGGGATCAACGCGATGACATGAGCGGCGCCGCGCCGCAGGTCGTCGGCGTCGTCGGCGCCGGCACGATGGGTAGCGGCATCGCGCAACTCGCATGCCTCGCCGGCGCGCGCACGCTGCTGCACGACCCCGACCGGACGGCCCTCGAACGCGGGGCAGACGCCGTGCGGGCCAACCTCGCGAAGGGCGCCGAGCGCGGCCGCTGGAGCGCCACCGACGCCGATGCCGCGGCCGCCCGCCTGGAGCCGACCCACACGCTGGAGGCGCTCGCGCCCTGTCAGGTCGTGATCGAGGCGGCGCCCGAGCGGCCGGAGCTGAAGCGCGAGCTGTTCGCGAGCCTGTCGGAGGTCGTCGGCCCGGCCTGCGTGCTGGCCACGAACACCTCCTCGATCCCGGTGACGGCGATCGCGGCCGCCGCGACGCACTCCGAGCGCGTCGTCGGCATGCACTTCTTCAACCCGGCGCCACTGATGAGACTGCTGGAGGTCGTCGCCGGCGCGGAGTCGGGCGAGGAGGCGCTCGCGACCGCCCACGCACTCGGCGCCGCGATGGGCAAGGTTGTGATCGACGCGGCGGACGGCCCCGGCTTCCTCGTCAACCGCGTCAACCGGCCGTTCGGCCTGGAGGCGCTGCGGCTCGTGACCGAGCGGATCGCGACGGTCGAGGAGGTCGACCGCATCGTCCGCCTCGGCGGCGGCTTCCGCATGGGACCGTTCGAGCTGATGGACCTCGTCGGGGTCGACGTCGGCTTCGACGTCTCGCGCTCCTTCCACGAGCTGAGCTTCGGCGAGCCACGCTGGCGCCCCTCGCCGCTGAGCGCGCGGATGGTCGCCGCCGGCCGCACGGGCCGCAAGTCCGGCCGCGGCTTCTACGACTACCGCGACGGCCCGCATCGCCCGGAGGATCCGGCCGAGCCGCCCGCCACCGAACTGCCGGACGCACCGCTCGTGGTCATCGCAGGCGAGATCGCGCTCGCGCACCTGCTGCGCGAGCGCGCCGCGGAGGCCGGCTGGGACGCGCGCACGCCGGCCGAGGCGGAGGGCGAGGTGCCGTTCCTGATCCTCGACTGCGGCGCGACCGAGGACGACCCGCCGCTGCAGGGCGGTCCCCAGGCGATCTGCCTGCACGAGGGCTCGCTCGCCGCGGTCGATCCGGGCGGCGCCGCGATCGGCTTCCATGCGCTGCCACCGCTGGAACGCGGCGGGCTGGTCGAGCTGACGCGCGGCCCCGACAGCCTCGACGCGGCGGCGAGCCCCGCCGAGCGCTTCTTCGCGACGCTCGGCCTCCACACGGCATGGGTCGGCGACGCACCCGGGCTCGTGCTCGGCCGCATCGCCTGCCAGCTCGTCAACGAGGCCGCCTTCGCGGTCGGCGAGGGCGTCGGCACGCCCGCCGACGTCGACGCCGGCGTCGTGCACGGCCTCAACCACCCGCGCGGGATCCTCGCGTGGGGCGACGCGATCGGGCTCGACCACGTGCTGTCGGTGCTCGACGCGCTGTCCGACGAATACCGCGAGGAGCGCTACCGTGCGGCGCCGCTGCTGCGCCGGCTCGTCCTCGCCGGCCGGATCGGTGAGGCGACCGGGGCGGGCTTCCACGATCATGACCTCGACGACCCCGACACGGAGACCGCCTAGCGATGCACGCCGTCACCTTCCAGGCCCCGAACGAGGTCGCCGTCGAGGAGCGCCCGAACCCCGAGCTGCGCGCGCCTGACGACGTCGTCGTGCAGGTCGAGGCGAGCGGCATCTGCGGCTCGGACCTGCACATCTACCACGGCCGCGTCCCGGTCGAGCGGGGCTTCACGATCGGCCACGAGTTCGTCGGGACGGTGACGGCGGCCGGCGACGAGGTGTGGCGCGTGGCGGTCGGCGACCGCGTGCTCGGCTGCTTCCACGTCGCGTGCGCGACCTGCACGCCGTGCATCCGCGGCGACTACCACCGCTGCAGCAACGGCCGCACGTTCGGCCACGGCTCGCACCTCGGCGACCTGCAGGGCGCGCAGGCGGAGCAGTTGCTGGTGCCGCGCGCGAACCTCACGCTGCGGAAGGTGCCGGAGGGGATGAGCTCCGACGTCGCGCTGTTCGCAGGCGACGTGATGGGCACCGGCTACCACGCGGCGATCGCGCAGGGCGGCGTGAGAGCGGGCGACACGGTCGCGGTGCTCGGGCTCGGCCCTGTCGGCCTCTGCGCAATCCAGGCGGCACGGGCCGCCGGCGCGGCGCAGGTCTACGCAATCGACACGGTCGCCGACCGGCTCGCGATGGCGGAGCACTTCGGCGCGACGCCGTTTCACCTGACCGACGACGACCCGAAGAAGGCGATCCGCGCCGCCACCGGCGGCGGCGTCGACGTGACGATCGACGCCGTCGGGGACCCCGGCCCGCTCGCGCTCGCGGTCTCGCTGACGCGCGACGCGGGAACGGTCTCCGGGATCGGCGCCTACGCCGGCAAGGGCGAGGTCCCGCTCGGCCTCGCCTGGCTCAAGGGCTTGAAGCTGCACCTCGGCCTCGCGAACGTGCTCGCCCACGTCGACCGCGTGCTCGCACTGATGGAGGCCGGCGTCCTCGACCCCGCCCCCCTCGTCACCCACCACATGAAGCTCGCCGACGCCCCCGAGGCATACCGCGTCTACGACGCGCACGAGGCACTGAAGATCGTGCTGACGCCGTGAACACCCGCACGCTCGCTCTGCTCACGGCCTTCGTCGCCCTCCTCGCGGCCGCCGCCCCCGCGTCCGCCGCGCGCCCCGAGGACCTCGCGCTGCGGCTGGCCGACCTCGGGCCGGGCTATCTCATCCCGGACGAGTCGTGCGTGGCTACGCGCCTACGCGGCGATGGCACGAGCCGCGTCGTGGACCGGATCGGCCGCCTCGGCCACCGCGGCTGCGAGATCGAGTTCTGGCGCGCGTGGGTCCCGCCCGGCGCGCCGGCCGGTCCGCACGGCGTTTCGAGCCACGCCCTCGTGTTCGACGACGCCGAAGGACCGGAGCTGGCGCTCACGCGACCGCGCACAATCGTCTCCTTCATGTACCTCCCGACGCGCGAAGAGCTGGAGGTGGTCGAGCCCGCACCCGCGATCGGCGACGAGGCGGTCCTGCTGCGCGGACCGACGGAGCGCTTCCGAAGACGGACCTGGTGGAGCGCGGTCGTGCTGTGGCGCTCGGGCAACGTGCTCGCAGCGGTCGAAGCGATCGGCGGGGGAAGCTTCGACACGAGCGCCCAGGCCACGCTGCGGCTGGCAGCCGCCCAGCAGGCGCGGATCGCTGCCCCCACTCCGCTGGGCCCAACCGATAACGACGACGCCGAGGTCGGGCTGGAC
>DATHEP010000532.1:0-2719 GCA_035318525.1 Conexibacter sp. | reverse complement strand
CGATGTGCGGGCTGGAGACGCTCGGCGAGCTGTGTCTGTACCTCGGCCTCGCACTCGCGCTGACGGCGACCACGCTGTACGTGCGCGACGGCGCGCGGGCGATGCGTGCGGCGGCGGCTGCCAGACCCTCAAGCTGAAGTTGAGGTTGCGGACGACCGCGGGTATACTCGCGCGTCCCGCCATGAGGATCGGAGAAAACGCGTGAGCATGGACACCTTCCCGGACCTCGGCTCCCTGACCGACCAGGAGCTGAAGGATCTGATCCAGCAGTTGACGGAGGAGGAGCTCGAGATCTCCTACAAGCGCCGCATCCTCCACGGCAAGATCGACATCCTGCGCGCCGAGCTCGTCAACCGCCTGCGCAAGAAGCACGAGGGTGGGGAGGACGTCTTCTCCGGCGCCGACGTCGAGAAGCTCACGAACATTCTCGCCGGGCGCGTTCCGAGCCCCGACGAGGAGTAGCCGAGCCCACCCCGCCGGCCGGAGGATCCGTGGCGCTCCACTGCCCCGAATGCGGCTTCGCCAACGCGGTTGGAGCCAACTACTGCCAGAAGTGCGGCGCGTTCCTCGCGATCAGCGAGTCGACCGGCAGCGGCCATGAGACCACCGCGACGTACCGCATCGGCGAGACGGGCGAGATCGAGCCGGTCCAGCTCGAGGACGTCGTCGCACGCGGCGCCGCGCTCGTGATCCGCTCCGGCGGGGGCCGCGCGGGCGAGAGCTTCGCGATCGACGGCGAGCGGCTCACGATCGGCCGCCGACCCGACAGCGACGTCTTCCTCGACGACGTCACCGTCTCGCGCGACCACGCGCTGCTCGTACACCGCGCCGACGACTGGTACCTCGACGACTGCGGCTCGCTCAACGGCACCTACGTGAACCGCACGCGGATCGAGTCCCACCGGCTGCAGGACGGCGACGAGCTGCAGATCGGCAAGTACAAGCTCGCCTACCTGGCACGCTGACGATGGCCGCCCAAACCCCCGAGCCCCAGGTCGAGCAGTCCGAGAGCGCCGCGGCCCCCGCCGTGCGGCCGCCGCGCCAGAAGTCGCTCACGATCGGCGCCGTCTGCAAGGCGCTGAAGCAGGAGTTCCCGGATATCTCGATCTCGAAGATCCGCTACCTGGAGGACCAGAAGCTGCTCACGCCCCGCCGCACGCAGGGCGGCTATCGCGTGTACACGCAGAACGACCTCGCGCGGCTGCGCACGATCCTGCGCCTCCAGCGCGACGAGTTCCTGCCGCTCAGAGTGATCCGCCAGGAGCTGGCGGGCGGGCGGGCCGACGGCGAGATGGCGGGCGGGCCAGGTCAGGTCACCGCGCAGAGACCGGACATCCGCCACCTGCGCCGCGCGGCCGTCGCCGTCAAGGGGCCGGGCGCGCTCTACTCGCTCGACGACGTCGTCGAGGAGACGGGCGCCGCGCCGAGACTCGTGGGTGAGCTGGAGGAGTTCGGCGTCATCAGAGGCGAGACGCGCGCGGGCGTGCGCTACTACGACGAGACCGAGCGCGAGATCGTGCGCGCCGTCGCCGAGCTGGCGAGGTACGGAGTCGCGGGGCGCAACCTGCGCGTGTTCCGCACCTCTGCCGATCGCGAGGCGGCGCTGCTGCAGCAGATCCTGGCGCCGGCCTTGAGGTCGCGCAATCCGGAGCGCCGAAGAGAGGCGGTCGAGACGCTCGAGAACCTCGCCGCCGTCGCGACGTACCTCAAGCACCTGCTGCTGATCCGCGACCTGCGCAACATCGCAGGCTGAGCTCTACGCTCGCGCGGTGCCGACGACGCGCGTCAGCCGCACGCTCGCGGCCTCGCCCGAGGTCGTGTGGGAGGTGCTGGGCGACCCGTGGCACCAGGCGCGCTGGTGGCCGCGCGTGCGCCGCATGGAGGCGGTCGAGGACGACCGCTTCACGCAGGTGCTCGGGACGGACAAGGGGAGAGGCGTGCGTGCGGACTTCCGCGTGCTTGAGCGAGACCCGCCGCGGTTGCTGCGCTGGCAGCAGGAGCTGGAGGGGACGCCGTTCGAACGGCTGTTGGTGGAGGCGGAGACGGCGATCGCGGTCGAGCCGGCGGGCGAGGGCGCGACAGTGACGATCGAGCTGCGGCAGAGCCTGCGCGGCTGGTCGCGGCTCGTGCCGTTCCTGTTCCGCGGCGCCGCGCGCAGACAGCTCGCGGAGGCGCTCGAGGGGCTGGAGCAGGCGGTCGGCGCTACGCCGTCAGTCTGAGCGGCCCGCTGAGGATCGCCTCGCCGGGCGCCTGCGGCACGGCGCTGACGCCCTCGCGGGTGATCAGCACGGTCGAGAAGTCGCGGGCGTTCGCCGGCAGCGCCGCGCTCACCGTGAAGGTCCCGCCGGCTCTCACCTGTCTCGGGACGAAGCCGAGGAATCTCGTGCCGCCGCCGCCCTGCAGCCACACGGCGTAGATGTCCTGCGCGCCGTTGGCGGGCAGTCTGCGCGCCTCGATCCCGATCCCGAGCTGACCACGGCCTCCGGCCGCGGTGGCCCCGCTGCGCTGCACGAGTCCGATCCCGATCGCGTCGCCGCCGGCGGGCGTGGCGTTGAGGTTGACCTGGGCCACGAGTCTCGGCTGCGCGGTCGTCGGAGTCGTCGAGGGCTGTCTTCTCGCGGTCGGCTGCGTCTGCGCCGGCGTGGTTGAGGCAGAGGACTCCGGATCGTCGTCTCCGCCGCCGATCAGGACGATCGCCAGCACGATCGCGAGCGCTGCG
>DATHEP010000531.1:0-3402 GCA_035318525.1 Conexibacter sp. | reverse complement strand
TCGCCGGGACGCCCGGCATCAGGTGGAACGACTGGAACACGAAGCCGAGCGAGCGGCGGTAGCGCGCGCCGTCGTCGCGGGAGAGGTGGGCAATGCTGCGGTCGCCGAAGCGGACATCGCCGCGGTCGGGGGAGAGCAGGCCGGCCGCGAGCAGCAGCAGCGTCGTCTTGCCCGAGCCGCTCGGGCCGTACAGCGCGACGATCTCACCGGGTGCGATCGCGAGCGAGACGCCGTCGGCGGCGCGCACGACCTCGCCGCCGCTCTCGTAGTGCTTGACGACGTCGCACAGCGCGAGCGTGCTCATGCGATCGGCGCGTGGTCACGGGCACGCTCGCCCGGCCGATCCCGGGTCGGGAACGGCAGCACCTCAGCGTCGTCGGGACGGCTCGCGCCGCGCAGGGCGCCGTCGCCGAGCGTCAGCACGCGCGTCGCGCCCGCGACGCCGGCGACGTCGCGCGACGTGACGACGAGCGCCAGCTCGGGCTGCTCGCCCGCGATCGTGCGCAGCAGGCGCAGCAGCTCCTCGCGCTCGTCCGGTTCGGCCGCCGCTCCCGGTTCGTCGACGAGCAGCAGCCGTGGCCTGCGCACGAGTGCCTGCGCGAGCGCCACGCGCGTCGCGTCGACCGGGGCGAGCTCGTCGGTCGAGCTGCCGGCGCAGTGCGTCGCGCCGACGCGTTCGAGCGCCTCGTGGGCCTTCGCCAGCGCCGTGACGAGCGGTCGTCCCTCGGCCAGCAGCGGCAGCGCGACGTGGTCGAGCGCCGGCTTGCCGCGCGCGACGCGCCACTCCTTCGGCACGTAGCCGACCGCTCGCAGGCGGCGCGTGCGCGTGCCGCGCGGGAGCGCCCCGAGGTCGTCGCCGTCGAGTCGCACGACCCCGGCGTCGGGCGACTCGATCCCCGCCGCGATCCGCAGCAGCGTCGTCTTGCCCTGGCGGCGCGCGCCGAGGATCGCGACGTGCTCGCCCGGCCACACGTCGAGCGCGACGGCGTCGAGCAGGGCGGCGGTCTCGCGACCCGCGCGCACGCGCCGCGTGACGTCAGCGAGCGACAGCACGGTCATCGAGAACCTCGCGTCTGGCCTTCTCGCGCTTGCACCGACAACCTCATCCCATTCGTCGATGCCCCCGGGTCCCGTGTGCTGCGGAGGCGTGTCGCACGTTTCCGAGAAATGCTTCTGTCTCTGACATTAGTGAAGGGAGCCTGTGCAAGGCAACCAATAGGTGGTCCTGCACGGCCGGTGCGTGCGGAGTCAGGACGAGCGCCTACGCGCCACGATCGTCGGATACTCACGATTAGAACCTTCGAAAGACGGACTACCGGATTCCTGACCGACCGGCCAGGATCGCTCACCGACGGCCTGCATCGATCCCCTGGACGAGCGGGCGTAGCCCGCCCGTCCGCCATTGATCGTCTCGCCCCTCCCCCATCCCGGCGAGCAGCTCAGGTCCGTCACGCACGCGGCGGCCCCGGCGCCCGTTCCCCCACCGACGTCGGGGCCGCGCGTGTCACTCCCGGGCTCTCAGGGCCCGCTGTCCTCCAGCACCGACATGATGTTGCCGGCCGGGTCGGTGAACCAGGCGATCGCCGGGCCGGCCTCGCGCGCGATGCCGCGCTCGTCTTGGCCGAAGCCGTCGTAGCGCAGCATCTCGACGCCGCGCTCGGTCAGCCCGTCGACCGCCGCATCGATGTCGTCGACCGGGAAGTTGAGGATCGTGTAGGTGGCGGGCTCGTGGTCCGCCTTCGGGTAGATCAGCGTTGGCCGATCGCCCGCCAGGTGAAGCGTCAGCAGCTCCTGGTCCCCGACGGTCGTCGTTCTCACGCCGAGCGTCCCCTCGTAGAACTCCCGGGCCTTCTCGAGGTCGTCGACGGCGAAGCCGCTGAAGGCCTTGCTGCTTCCGAGCATGGTGCATCCCTTTCGTGTCGAACGTGCGACCGCTTAGCGCTCACCGTGACGCTACCCGCCAGTGAGATGAGCGAACGCATGCGGCTCTCGCCGCAACGGCGCACGTTTCGAGAAGACAGACCCGGGGACCCGCCTAGGATCGCTCGCGACCGTTCCGCCGAACCTCAGGAGGACACGATGATCAAGATTGCCAACGCACAGCTCTGGGTCCACGACCAGGACGAGGCACTTGCCTTCTACACCGACAAGCTCGGCATGGTGGTGCGCTCCGACGTCACGCTGCCGGAGATGGGCGACTTCCGCTGGCTCACCGTCAGCCCGGCCGACCAGCCTGACTTCTCGATCGTGCTGATGGCGATCCCCGGCCCCCCCGTGATGGACGCCGAGACCGGTGAGCAGGTTCGCGCACTGATGGCGAAGGGCTTCGCCGGCACCGTGTTCCTCACGACCGACGACTGCCAGGCCTCCTACGAGCAGCTGAAGGCGAGAGGCGTCGAGTTCATCGACACGCCGGAAGAGCGCCCCTACGGGATCGACTCCGGCTTCCGCGACCCGTCCGGCAACGCCCTGCGCCTCACGCAGGTGAAGGCGGGCATCGGGGTTTGACCCGCTCGCTCCACGGCGCGGGCTCCGGCGGGGGGCCCGCCCTCAGCCGGCGCAGTTACCCGCCTGCCCCGGCTACGGTGTCCCAGATGGCCGCCGCGCAGGGAGGACCGCGCATCGCCCCCGGCACCCGCCGCGAGATCGGCTGGGTCAACGCGGCGATCGTGCGCGCGCTCGGGATCGCCGTCGGCGGGGAGCCGCCGCACGTCTTCACGACGCTCGCGCGGCACCGCGGGCTGTTCCGGCGCTGGCTGCTGTTCGCGAGCGCGCTGATGCCGGGCGGCAAGCTCCCGCGCGACGAGAGCGAGCTGGTGATCCTGCGCGTCGCGCACAACGCGCGCTGTGACTACGAGTGGGTCCAGCACGAGCGGCTCGGCCGCCGCGCGGGGCTCACGCCGGACGAGATCGCGCGCGTACGCGTCGGCGCGACCGCGCCCGGCTGGACCGAGCGCCGCGCGCTGCTGCTGCGCGCCGCCGACCAACTGCATGGCGAGCGCCGCCTCGGCGACGAGCTGTGGGTCGCGCTGCGGCGCCTGCTCGACGAGCGCGAGCTGATCGAGCTGTGCATGCTCGTCGGCCACTACGAGATGCTCGCGATGACCCTCTCGTCGCTCGCCGTCGAGCCCGATCCGATGCCGGACCCCGACGCCGTGCTGCCGCCGGCCGCGCGGCTGCTGCAGCGCGTCGCGGCGCGGCGCGGCGGCTGAGCCCGGCGCGAGGCGAGCGGGCGATGGCGGTCAAGGACCTGCGGGGGAGGCGCTGCCTGCTGACGGGCGCTGCGAGCGGCATCGGCCGCGCGACCGCGCTCGCGGCCGCGGCGCGCGGTGCCGAGCTTGTGCTGACGGACCTCCAGGCGGAGGCGCTGGAGCGAGTCGCGGAGGAGGTGCGCAGCGCCGG
>DATHEP010000530.1:0-2827 GCA_035318525.1 Conexibacter sp. | reverse complement strand
CGCGCGTGGGTGCGGGCGCCGACCGACCTCGCGCCGCAGCGCGACCCGTTCTGGCTCAAGGTCGCCTTCGCGAGCGACGCGGACCTGCCCTGGCTGATCGAGCTCGCGCGCGAGCTCGAGGCCGCCTGCCTCGAGCGGCTGGCCGAGCTGGGCGACGCGGCGGGCACGGTGGACGACCTGGGCGGCGAGGACGTCGCGTGGCGCGAGATCGGCCAGGCGTGGCTGCGGCGCACCGAGGGAGCGCAGCTGGCGGTGCGGATCGAAGCCGTGCAGGAGATCCGTGCCGCGATGAAGCGGGCGATCCAGCGTCACGAACGGCAGCCCGGCGCTGTCCTGCGCAGGCCGCACGAGCCGGCCCCATGACGCTGCTCGCGTTCGAGCACGTCCGCAAGAGCTACTGGCGTGGCCGCCACGAGGTGGTCGTGCTCGACGACGTGTCGTTCGAGCTCGACTCCGCTGAGCTCGCCGCGGTGTTCGGGCGACGGGCGTCCGGCAAGACGACGCTGCTGCGCGTCGCGGCCGGGATCGAGGCTCCGGACGGCGGGCGAGTGCTGTTCGACGGACAGGACGCGCGCAGTCGCCGCACGCCGCGGCTTGCCGGGATCCACGAGCGGATCGGTTGGGTCGGCCGCCACAGGCCGTTCTCCTCGGGCCTGCGGATGCTGCACCATGTCGCCCTGCCGCTGCTCGGTCGAGTGGACGCCCGGGAGGCGGAGCGCCGCGCGACGCGCGCGCTGAAGCAGGTCGGCGCCGGCGACTTCGCCAACGCGCGCTGGCACGAGCTGTCCGACGCGGAGCGCATGCTCGTCACGATCGCGCATGCGATCGTCCGCGACCCGGCGCTGCTGCTTGCCGACGACCCGACCAGCGGGCTCGGCCTCGAAGAGCGCGAGACGGTGCTGGCGCTCCTGCGCTCGATCGCCGAGGAACGCGGGATGGCGGTCTTGACGACGGTGCCCGAGGTCCCCGACATGCTGCGCTCCCATCGCGTCATGTCGCTCGGCGACGGCGAGCTGATCCAGCCCGCGCCGCGCGCCCCGGGTGGGGTGATCGCGTTCCCACCTCGGCGGGAGAGGGCGTGACGCTCGCCATCCGCCGGCTCGTCAAGCACTTCCCGGCGGGCTCGGGAGAGCCGGTGCGGGCGGTGGACGACGTGTCGCTCTCGGTGCCCCCCGGCGAGCTCGTCGCGCTCTACGGTCCGAGCGGCTCCGGCAAGACGACGCTGCTGAAGCTGATCGCGGCGGTGATGGCGCCGGACAGCGGACAGGTGATCGTGGGCGGCCGCGACATCGTGCGGCTGTCCGACCGCGAGGCGTCGCGCTACCGATTGCGGGAGATCGGGCTCGTGCTGCAGACGTTCCACATGATCGCCGGACTCTCCGCGATCGACAACGCGTGCCTGAAGCTCGTCGGCACCGGGCTGCCCGCGCGTGAGGCGCAGCAGCGGATGACGCCCCTGCTCGGGCGGCTCGGGATCGACGAGCGCGCCGATCACCGCGTCAGCCAGCTGTCGATGGGGGAGCGGCAGCGGGTCGCGATCGCGAAGGCGCTCTCGACCAACCCGGGTCTGCTGCTCGCGGACGAGCCCACCGGCAACCTCGACTCGCGTCGCGGACGCGACGTGCTCACGCTGCTCACCGAGGTCTGCCGTGAACGCGGCACGGCCGTTCTGCTCGTCACGCACGACCCGCAGGCGGCGGCGTTCGCCGATCGCGTGCTGATGCTGTGCGACGGACGGCTCGTGGACTACGAGCCCGATGAGCGCATAGGGCTCCCGGTCGCGCACCAGCCGTGAGCCTCCGGAACCTGCTGTGGTTCTACCGTCGCCGCATCCGTGCGCGGCTCGTGCAGGAGCTGCTGGCGCTGATCGGCATAGCCGTCGGCGTCGCGCTGCTGTTCGCGGTGCAGGTGTCCAATCAGAGTCTGAGCGCGTCGATCGCCCAGCTCACGGAGGGCCTCGTCGGGGACGCCCAGCTGCAGCTCGTCGCCCGTGGTCCCGAGGGATTCGACGAGCGCCTGCTGGCGCAGGTGAAGCGGATCGACGGAGTGCGCGCGGCGGCGCCGATGCTGTACACGCCCGTGAACGCCGTCGGCCCGCGCGGCGAGCTCTCCCTGACGCTGCTCGCGGCTGACCCGAGCCTCGCCCACCTGGGCGGCGAGCTGCTGGGTGGCTACACCGCCGGCCGGCTCGCGACGTTGCGCGCGGCGGTGCTGCCGACGCCGGTCGCACGCGAGCTCGGCGTGCGGTTCGGTGAGACGCTGACGCTGGACGTGCGGGGGCGGGCAGTGCAGGTCCCGGTCGGCGCCACCGTCGGGCGGGGGGACGTGGGCCTGCTCGCCGACACGCCCGCGGCGGTCGTGCCGCTCGCCTACGGTCAGGCGATCGCGGGCTTGGAGGGTCGCGTCTCGCGCGTCGTGGTCCTCGCCGACCGACGGCAGGTCGCTGCGGTCGAGGCTTCGCTGCGCCGCCTCGCGCAGGGCCGCGTCGACGTGCGCTCGTCGGACTCCGACAGCCGGCTGTTCGCGCAGGCGGCGCTGCCGAACGACCAGTCGACCGCGCTGTTCGCCGGCATCGCGGCGCTCGTCGGCTTCCTGTTCGCGTTCAACGCGATGCTGCTGATGGCACGCGAGCGGCGTGGCGTGATCGCCGAGCTCCGCATCTCGGGGCACGGCTTCAGGACCGTGCTCCAGGTGCTGTTGCTCGACGCGATCGTGCTCGGCTTCGTCGCCTCGTGCGTCGGGCTGGCGCTGGGCGAGCTGCTCTCGCGCTTCGTCTTCCATCCCTCGCCCGGCTATCTCGCGATCGCGTTTCCGGTCGGCTCGGCGC
>DATHEP010000529.1:0-2879 GCA_035318525.1 Conexibacter sp. | reverse complement strand
GAAGGTCCCCGGCATGGCCCGAACGTGGAGCGAGACAGCGTCGGCCGCCCGCACCAGCTCGGAGAGCGAGACGCGCTCGCCGGGGACGGTGGGGTCCTCCTCCTCGGATCGGCGCGTGTACACCACGCGCGTGCCGAACGGCTGCAGGAGACGAGCCAGGTGAGCGCCGGTCTGTCCGAGCCCAACGATCCCGACCGTGAGTGCGCCGAGCTCTCGCGCGGTGTCGTCGAGCTCGCTCGGAACGCGCCAGGATCCGGACCTCGCATAGCGATCCGCCTCCATGATCCGCTTCGTCAGGACGAGCAGCAGGGTGAGCGCGTGCTCGCCCGTCGCCGCCGCCGACAAGCCGCGTGGCGATCCCATCACGACGACGCCCCGGGCACGAAGCGCCTCTGCCTCCGCCTGTGCGGCGCCGGTCGATCCGAGGCGGTACACGAGCTCCAGCCTGCATGCGCGCGCGAGGAACCCGTCCGACAGCGGGGGGCCGCCGACGATCGCGACGGTCGCGGCAGGGGCTGCGTCCAGCGCAGCGTCTGCATCCGGCCGGAGGATCACGTTTGCTGCGCCCTGCAGCGTGTCCCGCACCGCTCTGGCGCCGGCGCGGCTCGTGGGCCCAATCGCCAGGACGACCGGCCGAGTGCTCATCGGCCCACGCTCGACGTCGCAAGCCCCAGCGTGTGGAGCTTGATCTGAGCCACCCGCTCGGCATCGGCGGGATCGACCGATGCGATGCCGGCGTGGTACCGCTGCGGGCTCTCCCAGAGCGTCTGCAGGCACAGGACGTGGAGCGCAAGCGAGAGGTCCATGACGTCGCTCGCGTTGCCCTCGCCGCAATGGTGATTGACCTGTCGGCCGTCGGCGAGCAGGAGGATCCGACGGTTCGAAAGCACGTACTCGACGACGCCGCCACCGCAGTCCCGCGTGATGCTCGCTCGCGCCTTGAGATCGTCGACGCGGATCTCTCCGTCGCGCCTCCCGGCGTTGCCGAGCACGCAGCCGTCCTTGAGCAGGTCCAGATGCTCGTCGCGGATCACGTCGCCCTCGCCCGTCGCGGTGATGACGAAGTCGGCGATCGGGAGCGCCGTCTCGAGCTGGGCGAGCTGCATGCCGTCGTAGACGGCCAGGACGCCGGCGGTCGCGGAGCGCTCGACCACGACCACGCGCGCATGCGCTGCTCGCAGGTACGACGCGAGGCCGCGGCCGTTGGCGCCGTAGCCGACCACCACGACGACGGTCCCCGCGAGTTGCCGTCGCGTCGCGGTGACGATCGCGGCGACCGTCGATTGACCGGTCCCGTGCCAGGTCTCGATCTGCTCCTTCAGCGGGCACGAGGCGACGCCGACGAGCGGGAACCCCGGCGTCTGCCCACCGGCGATGGCGCGGCGCACCACCATCTCCGCATTGCGCGAATGCAGCGTTCCCCCCACGATCTCCCCAAGCTGCGCCCGGTGCGAGACCGCCTCCACCGACAGGCGACCGTTGTCGAGCAGGAGATGCGGGTGGAATCCGGCGAGCACGTCGAGCGCAGGCTCGCCCGGGTCGTAGTAGTCGACCGCTCCGAGCGCTCGCTGGATGCCGTCCCGCTCATGGCTCGGCTCCGGATCGTCCGCGACGAGCAGTCTCGCACCGGCGCGCTTGAGGACGTACAGCAGGTAGGCGCGCTCCTTCGTGAGACGACCCGATGCCGCCACGCGCGCGCCATCGAGTGGCCGCGTCCCCTGCAGTTGGCGCTCGAGCGCCGCCAGGACGGGCATGCGACGCCAGGTCGCGCGGACGCGGGCGTAGCCGTCCGATGCCGACGACGAGCCCGCCGAGTCGGCGGCCGCTATGCCTGCGATTTCCACAGTCGGCAGATCGAGACGAGCCCGTCCGGATTGTCCGGCTTCCCATTGCGCGCGAGCACCGCCTCAGCCGGGCATCCGCTCAGCCAGGGCTGGTCTCCCGCTTGGAAGGTCGCCTGCGTGAACAGCTCGAACTCGTTCTGCTCACGATTGAGCCGCAGCCCCTGTGGGGTCATGACGGCGAAGTGCATCGGCTCGTCGAAGAGGAGCGAGCAGACGTAGGCCCTGCCGTCCGGAAAGATCGACAAGCGGTCCAGGGAGCACCCGACGCACCCCCGGTAGCCCTCGTCCACGTAGCGCTCGAGCTTGTCATGCGTGGCGTACGTGGGCGGGTACCAGATCGAGGCCCGGTAGTTGCCCTTGATCTCCTCGAGTCGCTCGTAGAAGCCGATCCACTCCTGAGGCCTCAACGACCACTGCGTCGCGTTGGCGATCCCACGACCCTCCTCCGAGAAGACGTGGAAGTTCACCATCGCGACGCCGAGCTCGTCGGCGAGCTCGAGCAGGGCCTCGGCGTCGTGGATGTTCTGCTGCGAGATCGTGCAGATGATCCGCACTCCGTAGCCCGCGGCGACGGTGCTCGCGATGCAGGGAACCGTCTTTGCGTAGGTGCCCGCGCCTCGGATGGAGTCGTGCGTCTCGGCCGTCGCTCCGTCGAGGCTGAAGGAGATGTAGTGGAGCTTCTCGGGTGCGATCTTGTCGATCGTTCGCTCCAGCAGGCCGTTGGAGTTGATCATCACCTGGCGAAAGCCGACCGCGATCGCATGGTCGACCATCCGGGGAAGGTCGGGATGCAGGGTCGGCTCGCCACCGAGGAACGTGATGTACTCGCCCCCGAGCGCGCGACACCGGTCGATGATCCCGGTCGCCTCCTCGTACTCGAGCATCAATCCCCGCTCGAGACGATCGCCCATGTAGCAGTGGCCACACCGAAGCTGACAGCGCTCGGTGATGTAGAGGTAGATGTTGTGGAAGCGCTTGTAATGAATTCGCGATCTGTCTCGCGAGCGCCGATCCGAATGGGTCTCGAGCAGCTCA
>DATHEP010000528.1:0-2986 GCA_035318525.1 Conexibacter sp. | reverse complement strand
GCTACTGACCGAGCGGGTCGAGCGTGGCCTCGATCTCCGAGGTGAGCAGGTACAGGTCGGTGTCGGTGGGGTCGTCTGGGTGGAAGGGGTGGAAGCCGAGGCGTTCCCACCAGGCGCGCGCGTGGCTGTGACGCGTCTTCGCGCCGCCCGCTATCGCAGGGGGTCTTCCCATCGAAGCTCGCGGAAGCGCGCGAAGTCGGTATCGCTCGAGCACAGGGTGAGCCCATGTTCCAAGGCCAGCGCGGCGAGCATGGCGTCAGGGACGAGGTTCCCGCGTACGTCGTAGGTGCGAACGAGGCCGCCGAGGATCTCCGAATGGCGGGGGCCCGGCTCGGGGGTCCAGACGACTGGGGCAGACAGCCAGTCGGCAACTCGCTGCCAGGCGGTGCCAGGAGGCAGTGGACGCTCAAACGCTCGCGGATGCGTTGAGATCCGAAGGAAGGCGCCGAGGCTCGCCCACGGTATTCCCACGCGCCGAGAGCCGTTGAGCTGCTCCGTCAGCCACTCGACGGCGGTCTCGTGGCGATCCGCCTGCTCATGAACCGCGTACAGGAGGAGGTTCGCGTCCAGGAGCATCAGCGGGCGGCCGGCCCGTCGAGCGTCTCGATTGCGTCCGCAACGTTCGCGAAGTCGATGCCGGAACCGAGATCATGGGTCTGCTGGCGAAACGAAGCGGCCGGCGACTGTTGCGCAAGGCCGGCACGAACGAGGTCGTTGACTGCCTCGCTGAGACCGATCGACCGATCGCGTCGAACCCGTTCGACGGCTGCCGCGACGTCATCCGCGAGATTGAGTGTGGTTCGCATGCGAGCAGTCTAACGCATCATGATGCGCACGAGCGAGCATCACGAAGTCGTGTGCGGCTCGGGTCTTGCCGTATCCAGGGTGGTCAGGCGCCGCGCATGCGCAGCACGTCGGCCGCCGCCGGCGCCGTCGTCCCGCGAACGACGCCGCGGCTGATCGAGAGGTGCCGGTCGACGCCGCCGAGATGACCGACCTCCGCCGCGCTGAGCAGCACGGCGATCCGGTCGGCGCGCGCAATCTCGACGATCAGCTCCATCAGCCGTTCCGCGTCGAGCGCGTCCAGGCCGCTCGTCGGCTCGTCGAGCACCAACAGCCGCGGTCTCATCACGAGCGCTCGCGCGAGCGCGACACGCGCGACGTCTGCGTGGTCGAGCTCGCGTGGCGTGGAGCAGGCACGGTCGCCGACGCCCACGCGCACGAGCGCGGCGAGCGACTCACGCCGAACGTCGCGCATCCACCCTACATCGGTGGAGGTCGAATGCTCAAGCGGTCGGTGCCGAGACGCTCGCAGTCAAGCCTTCTTGCGGGCGAGGTTCGACGCGGGACCGTTGTTCGATCGCACAAGGCGGGCGGCGAAGCTTGCCGCTGTCGTCCATTGGAGCCGGCACGGAACGAGGCCGATACTCGTGGCATGCACTCGACCGCGACGACGTACGCGGTGCGGCAGCTCGCCGACCTCGCTTACGAGCTGCTCGACGCGCTTGACGACACCGCCCGTTTGGCGGCCAAGCGGGACGGCGACGACCTGCGTTGGGACGCGCACGTCCAGTACCTGCGCGACCTCCAGCGGGTGGGGCGCGACGTGCTCGCGCACGCGCGCCCGCACGCCTGATGGCGGAGCGCCCGCCGACGTCGGGTCGTCTCCCGACGCTCTGGACGGAGCCGCGGCCGAGCTACGGTTCGGCGACGAGCTCGGACGGCGCGTGGGTTTGCACGTCGGACGGCGCAGGGCAACGAGCAAGGAGAGCCATCGTGGCCGATGACGAGCAGCAGATTCGAACCATGATCGGCGGGAGCTCGCCGAGGACCCCGCCAACCGGCTGCGCCTCACGCTCGGACTGCGCAAGCAGCACGGTCCCTGGGTCGTCGCCCACGAGCACCACTCGTTCCCCGACCGAGGAGCGGCGGCGACTGGATGACGCGCCCGCGCGCGGATCGAGCGCAGGTGACCCGCCCTTGTACGAGAGCACAACGACGGGCGCGCGGTCTGGTCGATCGCATGATTGACCGGCTCCGAGCCCCTCGCGATGCTGATCGCGTGTCTCGGGCCGTCGGGCCCGTCGATCTGGAGGAGGATCAGCGATGACTCTGCGGACCCGTCTGGGCGGAGTGCTGTGTTGCCTGGCCGTGGCGGGCGCTGGTGTGACCGCTTGCGGAGACAGTGACGAGAACGGCTCCGCAACGGCCTCCAAGGGCTCGGTCGACAGACCCGTCTTGATCGGGATCGTCGCGGCGAGAACCGGAACCGTGGCGCCGGTCGACAACGACCCCGCGCGTGGCGCGCTGCTGGCCGCGGCCGAGCTCAACGCCGCGGGCGGCGTGCTGGGCCAGCCGCTGGAGACGAGATGGCTCGACAACAAGTCGGACGCCGCCCTCGGCGCGCGCAGCGCGGAGGAGTTGCTGGCGGCGGGCGCGACCGCGCTGATCCTGCCCTGCGACTTCGACACGGCGGCGCCGCCGGCGCTCGCCGCCCAGGCGGCGGGCGTGCCGGCGGTCTCGATGTGCGCGTCGGACCCGAAGATGTCAGACCTCAACACGATCGGCGAGTTCGGCTTCAGCCTCGGCACCGGAACCGACGTCAAGGGCGCGATGGCCGCCGAGTGGGCGTTCAGAGAGAGAGGTTGGAGAAACGCGTTCATCCTGCGCGACGACTCGATCGAGTACTCGAGATCGCAGGGCAAGTTCTTCGAGCAGAGCTGGAAGGACCTCGGCGGCAACGTGGTCGGCGTGGAGTCGTTTGTCGGCGGTGAGGACAACAACGTCCGGCCGCAGGTCGCCGCGCTGCGCCAGGTCGAGGACGAGGTCGACGTCGTCGTGCTGGCGTCGTGGCCGCTTCCGGGTCCGGTCGCGGTGCGCGAGATCCGCAACGCTGGCATCGACCTGCCGATCGTGCACCCCGGCGCGTCGATCGACGGCCAGCTCCTGACGGACGTCGTGCCGGACGTCAGCAACCTGTACTCGT
>DATHEP010000527.1:0-2112 GCA_035318525.1 Conexibacter sp. | reverse complement strand
ACAAGCTGAAGGCCGCCGCGATCGACGCGCTGCTGGAGCGCCTGCGTGCGGCTTGATCGCCGGACGCTCGCGCGCACCGAGGACGCAGCCGCCGTTCTGGCGGCAGAGCTGCGCCGGCTGGCGCCGGGTGGCGAGTCGGTCGCCGAGGCCGTCGACGAGATCCTCACGCTCGTGCGCTGGGAGGGCGACGACGCGGTGCAGCGGCTCACGCGTCGGTACGACACGCACGGTGCGGAGCCGATGCCGCTGCGCGTCGAGCCGGCCGAGCTGACGGCGGCGCTCGCCGCGCTCGACCCGGCCGTGCGCGCCGGGCTGGAGCTGGCGATCGAGAACGTGCGTACGGTTGCCGAGGCGGGCCTCGATGAAGACCAGGAGGTCGCGCTGCCGCAGGGTCAGCGCGTCGTGCTGCGCGAGCTGCCGGTCGCGCGGGCGGCGGTATACGTGCCCGGTGGGCGCGCTCCGTACCCGAGCACGGTTGTGATGGGCGTCGTGACGGCACACGCCGCCGGCGTGAAGGAGATCGTGGTGTGTGCGCCTCCGGGCGCCGACGGCGACGTGCACGCGGCGATCCTCGCTGCCTGTGCGCTCGCGGGCGCCGACGAGGTCTACCGCTCGGGTGGAGCGCAGGCGATCGGCGCGCTCGCCTACGGGACGGAGACGGTGGAGCCGGTCGATGTGATCGTCGGCCCGGGCAGCCTCTACGTGCAGGAGGCCAAGCGCCAGGTCTCGCACCGCGTCGGGATCGACGGCTTCGCGGGTCCGAGCGACCTGCTCGTCGTGCTGGGCGGGGACGTCGGCGGGGACGTCGAGCTCGCGGCGCTCGACCTGCGCGCGCAGGCGGAGCACGGCACGGGCAGCCTCGTCGTCGCCGCCTCGCCCGACGCGGCGGTGCTCGACGCGCTCGCGCCAGCACTCGAGAACGCGCCTGAGGGCGCACCGGCCGCGCTCGTGCGGTGCGAGGGGATCGAGGCAGCGCTCGAGCTCGCCGAGGCGTTTGCGCCCGAGCACCTGCAGCTGATCGGCGCCGAGGCGGAGGCGCTCGCATCGCGCGTGACGCGCGCCGGCTGCCTGTTCGTCGGCGCCGGCGCGGCGACCGCATTCGGCGACTACCTCGCCGGCTCGAACCACGTGTTGCCGACCGACGGCGCCGCCCGCTTCGCCTCCGGCCTGTCCGCGCGCACGTTCCGGAGGCGCATGGCCGAGCTGCGGATCGACGCCGCGGCCGCCGCGGCCTTGGCCGGGCCCGGTGCCGCGATCGCACGCGCGGAGGGCTTCGAGACGCACGCGACGTCGATGGAGGCGCGCATCCGGGAGAATGGAGCGAGATGAGCCGCAACGCCGAGATCCACCGCACCACGGGCGAGACCGACGTCCGCCTGACGCTCGACGTCGAGGGGTCGGGCGCCGGCTCGCGCGAGACCGGCGTCGGCTTCCTCGACCACATGCTCGACCTGCTCGCGCGCCACGGCCGTCTCGACCTGACGGTGGCGGCGAGCGGCGACCTGCAGACGGGCGCGCACCACACCGTCGAGGACGTCGGCATCTGCCTCGGGCAGGCGCTCGACGAGGCGCTCGGCGACCGCGCGGGCATCTTCCGCTACGGATCGGCGACGATCCCGATGGACGAGGCGCGCGCCTCGTGCGCGATCGACGTCTCCGGGCGCGCCTTCCTGGCGCTCGACGCCGACCTGCCGGCCGGTGCGATCGGCAACTTCGACCACGAGCTGACGGAGGAGTTCTTCCGTGCCGTCGCGGGCAACGCGAAGCTGACGTTGCACCTGAGCGTCGAGGCGGGCACGAACGTCCACCACATCATCGAGGCGCTCTTCAAGGCGTTCGCGCGCGCGCTGCGTGCGGCGGTCGCGATCGACCCGTTGGAGACCGGCGTGCCCAGCACGAAGGGGACGCTGGTGTGACGTCGCCGGTGCGCGCAGCGAAGCAAGGCGAGACGGCGGAGCGGGCGGGTGCAGCTCGACCGGTCACGATCGCGATCGTCGACTACGGGATGGGCAACCGCCGCTCGGTGGAGAAGGCCTTCGCGCACGTCGGCGCACGCCCGCTGCTGACGCGCGACCACGACGAGATCCGCGCTGCGGACGGCGTCGTCGTGCC
>DATHEP010000526.1:0-2728 GCA_035318525.1 Conexibacter sp. | reverse complement strand
AGCAGCGGCACCATCACGACGCCGCCGCCGACGCCGAACAGCCCGCTGAAGAGCCCGCCGGCAGTGCCGATCGCGGCGAGCTTCAGCGTCCGGGGGTCGGTGACGGCGGCGCCCATCGGGCGCCGCACGTTACCTGGGCGGGCGGGCCCCTACCGCGCGATCGTCGCCGAGCCGAGGTGCGTCGTGCCGGTGGCCGGGTCGGTCCACGACACGCGCCACTGGCGTCCGGATCTCGTCGTTGCGCTGCGCTTCCAGTAGCCGCTGCCGCCGTAGCGCTGCGTGGCGAGCTGCGTCCAACCGCGGCCCCGGTCCTTGACCTGAAGCTCCAGCGATCCGCCGCGCCCGTGCGCGGGACGCACGAGGCCCCACAGCACGACGCGACTCGATCCTCTGCGCTTCTCGACCACGAGCGGCAGCCGGAAGCCGAAGTACGCCGGCTTGGTGGCGCCCGTCTTGTAGAGGAAGAGGCCGGACTCGAAGGCACCGAAGCCGCCGTCGATCGTGCGGTCGTCGCGCAGCAGGTACTGCGAGAACGACTTCACGCGCGCGTTGCGGTAGGCGATCAGCTCGCCGATCGAGCGGTAGTCGGACTGCGTCGCCAGCGGCACGCCGGAGAGGCGGTCCGGGTAGCTCTGCACGCCGAACTCGCTGACGTAGATCGGCAGGCGAGACGGCAGCGCGCCGGCGCGCGCCGCGCGGTCCAGCGCCTGCACGAGCCGCGGCAGCACGCCGATCGTCACGTCGTCGGCGTTCGGCGGCTGGAACAGCGGGCCGGCGGCCGTCGTGTACGGGTGCATCGCGAAGCCCTGCGTCGGCACCTTGCCGCAGGAGCGGTCCTTGCGGTATCTCGCGTCGAGGCACAGCACCTCGCGCAGGAAGCGCAGCGGGCGGATCGTGCCGGTGTCGCGCAGCGTGTTGCCGATCGGCGCGAGCTCGCCGATCAGGATCGGCGAGCTGACGCGCGCGGAGCGCAGCCCCGCGTACGCCTTCAGGTACAGCTGCCGGTAGACGCGCGCGCTCGCAAGGCCCTTGATCGGCTTCAGCAGCTTGCCGAGGTTCGGCTCGTTCCAGATCGAGTACCACGAGACCTTGCCCGCGTAGCGCCGCCCCACCGCCATCGCGAACTTGCCGAACGCGGTCGGGTCCGGGCGCGTGAGGTAGTCGCGCTTGCTCGCCGTCGCCCACTTGGGCGCCCCGCCGGTGATCGTCAGCAGGACCTTCAGGCCGCGCGCGCGTGCGCCGTCGATCGCCGCGTCGAAGCGGGCCCAGTTGGCGGCGGGGTACGCGTTCGGGTCGGTCTGGTTGAACGAGGGCGCGCGTCTCGCGGTCGGGTCGGGCGCCACGAGGTTCCAGCTCACCTGAAGGCGAATCGCGGTGGCCCCGAGCTCGTCGATCTGGTCGAGGGCGGCGTCAGGCGAGCCGCCGAACAGCAGCTCTGACGGGGCCTCGACGGTCGTGAACTGGCGGTTGCCCGCACCCGCGACGGCGGCTGACAGGAGCAGGGCGATACAGGTCACGACGACGAGCAGGATCCGATGGCGCACGAGGCGTCCTCCTTCGACTGGCTGACTGGGCTTGCCGCGGCACGAGGCCGCACGACCGGGCGGGAGCCCACGCTGGGGGTCGGGGGGATGGCGGGCTCTGCCGGTCCTAACGCATTGCGCCGCGCAAGGTAGCGCACCCTCCCGACGCGTTGGAGGGCTCTCATGTTGCGCGCGGCGGCGCCTCCTGCGGCTCCGGCGGTTCCGCCCCCGCACTGGCGGGACTGAGCGGGGACCGTGTCGCCGCCGCGATCTCGTCACCGCTGACGTTGAGCGGGTGGTGGCAGGCGGCGAGGTGCCCGCCCGCATACGCGGTCAACGGCGGCTCGACGCGCGCGCACAGCTCGGTCGCGCGCGGGCAGCGCGTGCGGAAGCGGCAGCCGCTCGGGGGGTCGACCGGGTTCGGTGGCTCGCCGCCGACGACGTGCCGCGCGCGGGCGCGGTTCTCGCGCGGGTCGGGGACCGGGACGGCGTCGAGCAGCGCCGCCGTATAGGGGTGGATCGGCTTGACGTACAGCTCCTCGGCAGGCGAGGACTCGACGATCTTGCCGAGGTACATGACGGCGACGGGGTCGCAACTGTGCTCCACCAGGCGGAGATCATGGGCGATGAACAGGTAGGTCAACTTGAGTTGATCCTGCAGGTCCATCAGCAGATTCATCACCTGCGCCTGGACGGACACGTCGAGCGCCGAGACCGGCTCGTCGAGCAGGATCAGGCACGGGTCGGTCGCGAGCGCTCGGGCGATGCCGATCCGCTGGCGCTGGCCGCCGGAGAACTCGTGCGGGAAGCGACCCACGTGCTCGGCCTCGAGGCCCACGCGCTCGAGCAGCTCGCGCACGCGCGCTCGCGACCGACCCGCACTTGATCCTGCTCGACGAGCCGGTCTCCGCGCTCGACGTCTCGATCCAGGCGCAGGTCGTCAACCTGCTCGACGACCTGCAGGACGAGCTCTCCTTGAGCTACGTGTTCGTCGCGCACGACCTGTCGGTCGTGCGGCACGTCTCCAACCGCATCGCCGTCATGTACCTCGGCAAGATCGTCGAGTCCTCGCCGGCGGAGGAGCTGTACGTCAAGCCGATCCACCCGTACACCGCCGCGCTGCTCGACGCGATCCCGATCCCGGACCCGCGGGAGAACCGCGCGCGGGAGCGCCACGTCGTCGGCGGCGAGCCGCCGAATCCGAT
>DATHEP010000525.1:0-2221 GCA_035318525.1 Conexibacter sp. | reverse complement strand
GATCGCGGCGAGCTCGCGGCCCTGCCGACCAGCGGCTCGGCGTGGGATTACCTGCGCCAGCAGGCGGCGCGCGCCGGTGGCTCTGGCCATCTCGCCAACTACGACGACCGTGACCCATACAACCGGGTGCCGGCGAAGCATCTCGCCGCGGCGCTCGTCCACGCTCGCACCGGCGACAGAGCCGCGCGCGCCGTCGTCGTGAGGGCGCTCGATGGGCTGCGCGGAACGGAGGAGCGCTCCTCGACCGTGGGGACGTCATCCAGTGACCGTCTGCTCGCGACGGTGCGCCAGTTGCCGGCATGGATCATGGCCGCCGACCTCGTCGGCTACCAGTCGAGCGCGTTCACGCAGTGGCTGCGGGTCCTGGTGGACAAGCCGATCGGCACGCACGGCCGGTGGAGGACGATCAGAGGCTGCAGCGACGACGCCGCGAACAACTGGGGCGCGATGGCGACCCAGGCGCGCGTCGCCATCGCCGCCTACCTCCGGGACGAGGCTGCGCTTGCCGCGGCGTCGGCGCGGTTCGGGCGCTTCCTCGGCGACCGCTCGCTCGCGACGCAGTTCCGCAAGACGAGCGACTTCGACCTGTCGTTCGTCGCCGTGCCCGCGGGCGCGAATCCCTCGACCGACTGGACGGCCGTCAACCCGGTCGGTCCGAAGAGCGGGATCATCGTCGAGGATCTCTCCCGCTCGGCCGGCAGCTACCCGAGGTGGGACAGCTCCGGCATCGGCTACACGCATGAGACGCTCGGCGCGATGCTCACGACCGCGACCCTGCTCGATGCGGTAGGGAGGCCGCCGTGGGAGTGGAGCGACCGGGCGATCCTGCGTGCCGCGAACTGGCTGAACTCGGTCGGCAGAATCAACGGCGACTGGTCGCTCAACAAGTGGCCGGCATGGGTCCTGAACCACGTCTACGGCGCGAGCTTCCCCACGACCCGCGCGCTGATGGGCCGCCAGATCGGCTTCACCGACTGGCTCTACGGCTGAGGGGGCACGGCCCGGGCGGTGTTCACGCACCGCCTGGGCCACTGCTTCCTGGAGACGACGTAGAGGCCGACCCAGCCGTCGCCGTGGGCGAGGGCGGGCTCTAGCGCGCGGGCTACGTGCCGAACAGCGTCCGCGCCCGCTCGACGACGAGCTCCGGCCGCTCCTCGGGCAGGAAGTGGCCGGTGTCGTCGACCCACTCGATCGCCGTGTTGGGCGCGAAGGGCTCGTGCTGGCCGGTCGCGTGGGAGCCCTCGAGGATGCGGTCGCGGCGGCCCCACAGCATGTGCGTCGGAGTCGTGAACGGCTGCTGCTTGAAGTCCCCGTCGACCAGCGGCCTCAGCTCGTGCAGCAGGAACTGGCGGTAGTACTGCGCGGTCGCGTTGGCCGGTCCGCGCTGGCGCAACACGTCGACGAAGGCGGCCAGCTCGTCCGGCGCGTAGTCGCCGTGGATGCGCGCGACCGTCAGCACCTGTCGCGTGAAGCGGCCGTTGCGCATCAGCCAGGCGCCGAAGCCGGGCGAGCCGAGCGCCACCTGATACCAGAGGTTCAGCAGGCGTCTGAGGGTCGGGCGCTCTCGCGGCGGCCACAGGTGCGGGATCGAGCACGCGACGTAGTGGCCGACGCGCTCGGGCGATCTCGCGGCCATCAGGAAGCCGGCGAACGCGCCCCAGTCGTGGCCGATCAGGTCGAAGCGCTCGACGTCCATCTCGCTCAGTACAGCAAGCACGTCGTCCGCCAGCTCCTGCTTCAGGTAACCGTGCTTCGGCGCGTCGCTCCAGCCGAGCCCGCGCAGGTCGGGCGCGATCACGCGGAAGTCGGTCGCGAGCTGCGGGATCATGTGCCGCCACATGAACCAGTGCTGCGGCCAGCCGTGCAGCAGCACGACCGGCGGCGCGTCAGACGGACCGGCCTCCGCGACGTGGAAGCGCAGCCCGCGCGCGTGCACGTCGCGGTGCGTGACGCCTTCGAGCTGAGGCATGGCGACGACCATCGCGGCGAACCCTAGCCGCGCAGCCAGTTTGCCGGCGTCAGTCCCGCTTCAGCATCAGGCCGACCAGCACAGCCGCGAACGCGATCGTGCCGAACGTCAGTGCGGTGCCGAGGCTTGCGGCGCCGAGCAGTCCCGCGAGCGCGCTGACGACGACGAGCGTGGCGACGAGGATCGCGAGGTCGAGCAGCACGGTCGGCATTGTGACGATCGCGCGGATGGTGCGCGCGTCGGCTTGCGCGG
>DATHEP010000524.1:0-3706 GCA_035318525.1 Conexibacter sp. | reverse complement strand
ACCGGCACGTGCCTGGTGCATCGCGCCGAGATCATGCAGCTCTACGGCGCCTGGCCCGAGGCGCTGGAGGAGGCGCGGCAAGCCGGGGAGCGTTGCCTGCAGGGCGCGAATCGAGTGGCGGCCGGCGAGGCGTGCTATCGGCGTGGGGAGATCCACCGCCTGCGCGGCGAGCAGCGCGCGGCCGAGGCCGCATACCGCGAGGCGAGCCGCCACGGGCGCGAGCCGCAGCCGGGCCTCGCCCTGCTGCGGCTGGCGCAGAGGAGAGTGGACGCCGCGGCGGCCGCGATCCGCCGGGCGAGGGTCGAGGCGTCCGATTCCGGTCAGCGGGCGGCGCTTCTGCCGGCCTACGTCGAGATCATGCTGGCGGTCGGCGACCTCGACCAGGCGCGCGGCGCGTGCGACGAGCTTTCGACGATCGCCGAGGGCCACGACGGCAGCGCGCTCGGGGCGATGGCGGCACAGGCGCAGGGCGCGCTGGCGCTTGCCGCGGGAGACGCGCGCGCCGCGCTCCTCGCGCTGCGCCGCGCGGGTCGGGTGTGGCAGCAGCTGGAGGCGCCCTACGAGGCCGCTCGCGTGCGCGAGCTGGCCGGGCTCGCCTGTCGCGCGCTCGGCGACGAGGACGGTGGCGCACTGGAGATCGAGGCGGCCCATGCCGCCTTCGCCGAGCTGGGCGCGGCGCAGGACCTCGCCCGCCTCGATGCGCTCGCCGCCGGCACGGTCCAGGGCGATGCGCACGGGCTGACCGAGCGCGAGCTCGAGGTGCTGCGCCACGTGGCCGCCGGCGCCAGCAACAAGCGCATCGCTGCCGAGCTGGTCCTCAGCGTGCGGACCGTCGACCGGCACGTGAGCAACATCTTCGCCAAGCTCGGCGTCTCCTCGCGCACCGCGGCGACGGCTTGGGCGCACGAGCACGGGCTCGTCTGAGCGACGCCGTCCCGGTGGGTGGGATCACCCACGCCACGGGGTGCCGGAAGTGGGTGGTTCAGCGGATGCGGGGCTCGCTCGGGCGGCCTAGCCTCGGGATCGTCCCTGCTCACGACCTCGCTGGACACGACCGTCGGAAGGAGGCGGACATGAACTACCGGCTGGCGTACGCGATCGGCTTCCATCCCTGGGAGGACCTGGCGGAGCATCCGCCCTTCGCCGGGAAGCTCCTGGAGATGGTGGAACGCGAGGAGAACGGGCACGGGCCGCCCTACGGCCTCGCCCTCGACCTCGGCACCGGCAGCGCGGTCTGGGGCGTGCGGCTCGCGCAGCGGGGCTGGCAGGTGACCGGCGTGGACGTCGTGGAGAAGGCGCTGCGCCGCGCCCGCGAGCGGGTCAGGGAGGCGGGCGTCGAGATGCGCCTGGTGCACGGCGACGTCACGGCGCTGCGGCCGTCAGACGTCGGCTCGGGCTTCCGGCTCGTGCTCGACACCGGAACGTTCCACGGCCTCGACGACGCCCAACGCGAGGCGATGGGCCGGGAGGTGAGCGCCATCTGCGCCGAGGACGCCACGCTGCTGATCGACTGCTTCGCGCCGCGACGGCGAGGGCCGCTGCCGCGTGGGGCCGGTCGCTCCGACGTGGAGCGCGCCTTTCCCGGGTGGGAGGTCATCGATGACGAGCAGGCGGACACGGAGCCGGACGCGCTTGCCCGGCTGTTCAAGTTCGACGAGCGCTTCTATCGCTTGCGTCGGGAGGTCGGCGGACCGTCGTCGTCGGCTTCCGTGTGACGGTGCGGAGGCCTCTGGCGTGATCGGCGTAATGGGCGCCTGAGCGCGCTGCGCAAAGCGCGCCGAGCCGCTCGCGCCCGGCGACTCGATCGTGCGGATCGGCCACCCGCCGGCCGAACGGCAGGTCATTGCGTGACGGGCGGCGGGCCGGCTCCGTCCTGAGGCACGAGGACGACGTGCTTCTAACCTATCCAGGCACGATGACGAGCGACGGTCTTGTCGCAGAGTGGGGCGCGGCGTTAGAATCGGGTCACCGGGACCGATCGCGTGCAACGACCGCGGCGAGGACCGGAGTTCGGACGCACGGATAGCTCGCTGCCGGATGCGGCGAGCGTGCACGGAGCGGAGCTGACACCTTCGGATCGTGGAGACCACCGATGCCTTCAACCCCGCTGTTTCGGGTCGACGTCCAACCTGAGCGCGAGCGCGTGCGAGTCATCCCACACGGGGAGCTCGACCTCGGCTCGGTCACGCAGCTCGAGACGCAGATCGAGGAACTGCGCTCGCGCGGGTTCGCGACGATCGTGCTCGACCTGCGCCAGCTCACCTTCATGGACTCGACAGGCCTGCGACTGCTGCTCCGTTTCGACGCGGAGTCGCGATCCAACGGCCTTCACTTCGCGATCATCGACTGCGAGGGACCGGTGCGGCGTCTGTTGGAGCTGACGCGGATCGACGGCCGGTTTCGATACGCCGACGAGTGAGGCCTGGCGTATCGGGCGGCCGCTCGGTCGGACGGTACGTCTGCGTCAGTCGGGAACGTCGAGAGCTTGCGCCGCTTCAGGAGAGGCGGTGGGCTCGCCGGCCGCCGCGTCCTTGGCCATCGTTTTCTCCTGTCGTCGACCTTGGCGCACCGCTACCCGCTGCGATCACATGCAAACGAACGGTCCTCGGCTCCGCGAGCAGCTCATCGGATCGCCGGGGTCGCCACGCTCTGCCGACGCGCTTCAGTGCGGGCCGCCGCCGTGCTCGCGCGTCTGAGCGCTCGATCCGCTTGCGCGCGTGGCAGACCCGATGCGTCGCGCGCAGTCTCTCCTCCGGGTCCTCGTCGCCGGCCAGCTCCAGCGAACCCGCGAGCAGTCGACCTCCGCGCGCATCTTGCGCTCCATCATCTGCTGCCCGACTGACCGCGAGGCCCTCGCTCCGTTTGCGGCGCCGGCACAGGGGGGACCGCTCTTCCATGACCGCAACCGACACCCACACCGAGCCCCGTCCGCTCGCGCTCGTCACGGGCGCGTCGAGCGGCATCGGGCGCGAGCTCGCGCGCGAGTTCGCCGAGCACCGCTATGACCTCGTGATCGCCGCCGAGGACGACGCGATCCATACCGCCGCCGCGAACCTGAACGGCCACGGCGTCAGCATCGAGGCGGTTCAGATCGACCTCGCCGAGGGGGACGGCGTCGACGAGCTGTGGCGCCGCGTCACCGCGGGCGGCCGCCGGCTCGACGCCGCCGCGCTCAACGCCGGCGTCGGCGCGGGCGGCGCGTTCGCCGACGACACCAGACTGCCCGACGAGCTGCGCATCGTCGACCTCAACGTCCGCTCCACCGTCCACCTGGCGAAGCTGGTGGTCGGCCAGATGGTCCACCACAAGGGTGGGCGGATCCTCTTCACCTCCTCGATCGCGTCGACGATGCCGGGCGCCTATCAGGCCGTGTACAACGCCTCGAAGTCGTTCGTCCAGTCGTTCGCGCTCGCGCTGCGCGACGAGCTGAAGGACACGGACGTGAGCGTCACGTCGCTGATGCCGGGACCCACCGACACCAAGTTCTTCGCACGCGCCGACATGCTCGACACGAAGGTCGGGGCGGGCGAGAAGGACGACCCGGACGACGTCGCGCACGACGGCTTCGAGGCGCTCATGAACGGCGAGGAGCGTGTCGTCTCGCACAGACTCGGCACGAGAGTCCAAGCCGCCGCGAGCCGTGTCATGCCCGACCGCGCCAAGGCGGCGATGCACCGCCGCATGGCGGAGCCGGGATCGGGCGATG
>DATHEP010000523.1:0-4737 GCA_035318525.1 Conexibacter sp. | reverse complement strand
CGCCTCGATGCTGGAGGCGCTGCTGGCAGGCGCGGCTGGCTACGTGCTGAAGGAGGCGTCGCTCGAGCAGATCGTCACCGCGATCCGTGCCGCGGCCGTCGGCGACGCCGTCATCCCGCCGCGCGTCGCGCCGGAGATCCTGCGCCGCCTGCGCGACGCACAGCCAGGGCCGGTGTCCGATGGGGTTGTCGAGCTGTCCGAGCGCGAGCACGAGGTGCTGCGGCTCGTCGTCGACGGGCGCGACAACGCGGCGATCGCGGCGGAGCTGTTCATCAGCCCCAACACGGTCAAGCGCCACGTCGCGAGCATCTTCGCGAAGCTCGGCGTCGAGAGCCGGCTGCAGGCGTCCGTTCAGGCGTTGCGGCGCGGGCTCGTGACGTGAGCGGACGCCGCCGTCTCGGCGGCGTCGGTCGTCATGCGGGCCACGCTCGCGACGCGCGAGCGCCACGCGGCGAGCAGGGTGCGGAGCTGCTGCTCCTGCGCCGCCAGCTCCAGCTCCTGCTGTGACAGCTCGAGCGCCTCCGTGCGCAGGCGGCGGCGCGCGCCCTCGAGCTGCAGCGCGGCTGCATAGCCGTCGAGCAGCAGCTCCTCCGGCCATTCGCCGGGCTCGGCCGCCTCGCAGCGTGCGCGCAACTCGTCGAGCAGCGCCGGAACCTGGGCGAGCAGCGGGTCGACGGGAGCGGGCATGCGGCCCCGATCCTTGCGTGCGCCGCGGCGCGCCGCCATGGCCCGCGCGGACGCTTCGCCGTTCAGACGCGTGAACGGACGCGGGCGCCGGCGTGCTCGCGCATGCGGTCGAGCAGCGCGAACGCGGCACCGCGATCCGGCACGCGCAGCTTGTGCAGCGCGGCCGACACGTGCCGCCGCACCGTCACGTCGCTGACGCCCGTGCGGGCGGCGACCTCGGCCGTGCTCGCGCCCGCGTGCAGCAGCTCGAGCACCTCCCACTCGCGCGGTGTCAGCTCCGCGGCGCCGCGCGCGAGCGGCACGCGCCGCCGCCGTCGCTCGCCCAGCTCCGCCACGATCCGCCCGACGAGCCGGCGCGGGATCGCCGCCTCGCCCGCGAGCACGCCGTCGAGCGCGAACGGCAGCCGCGCCGGGTCGACGTCCTTCAAGAGGTAGCCGACGGCACCCGCCTTGATCGCGGCGAACAGATCCTCCTCGTCGGCCGAGACGGTCAGCATCACGATCGCCGTTCCCGGCAGCCGCGCGGCGATCTCGGCGGCGGCGGGGATCCCGTCGCCGCCCGGCATGCTGACGTCGAGCAGGCACGCGTCGGGCCGCTCGCGCAGCGCCGCCACGACGGCGGCCGGTCCGTCCGCCGCCTCGGCGCAGACGGCGAAGCCGCCCTGCTCGAGCGCGGCTCGCACGCCGGCGCGCGTCGCCGCGTGGTCGTCGGCGATCAGCACGCGGCGCGGGTGAGCGGGAGCGGACTCGCGCTCGCTCACGGCAGCGTCACCTCCACGTCGGCGCCCGCGCCGGGACAGGAGCGGATCGTCAGTCGCGCGCCGAGCGATGCCGCCCGCTCGCGCATCGAGACGATCCCGAACGCGCCCTGCGGGATCCGCGTCGGGTCAGGATCGAAGCCGCGGCCGTCGTCGTGCACGAGCAGGCGTGTCGGGGGTCCGGCGTGCAGCTCCACCTCGACCGCGTGCGCGCCGCCGTGGCGGGCCGCGTTGACGAGCGCCTCGCCGACGATCCGCACGAGCGCCTCGGACGCCTCCGGCGCGACCTCGGCGGAAGGGTCGGCGTGTACGTGCACCTCGAGCTCGAGACGGCGGCCGAGCTCTCCGCCGACGCGCTCGAGCGCGGCCGGAAGCGCCTCGTCGCATGGCGCGCGCAGTCCCGAGATCGCCGCGCGCGACTCGTCGAGCGCGCGCTCGACCGAGGCGAGCAGCCGCTCCGTCTCCGGGCCCGGCCGCTCGGCGCTCAGGCGCCGCGCCTGCCCGAGCAGGTACAGCACCTCCTGCGCGACGCCGTCGTGCAGGTCGCGCGCGATCCGCTCGCGCTCTGCGAGCACCGCCGCCTCGACTGTCGTTCGCCGGCGCAACATGGCTCTCGCAGGTCTTTTCGGCGGTTCGGCGCTCGAGCTGGAGCCCTGGAGGGTCGCGCCCGCGGGTGCGCTGACACGGCCCGTCCGCCAGAATCCCCCGCCGTGCTCGTCGTCGAGGTCGTCTTCTGGGTTTGCGCGAGCCTGATCGTCTACGCGCAGGTGGGCTACGGCCTGCTGCTCGCGCTGCTGGCGCGACTGCGGGGGCGATCCGCGGAGGCGGCGTTTCGCCGTCCGGCGACCGCAAGCGGATCGCCTGCGGAGGCGGCGTCTCGTTCTCCGGCATCCGCAAGCGGATCGCCTGCGGACGACGTCACTCTGCCTTCCGTCTCGCTCATCGTCGCCGCCTACCGCGAGCAGGACGTGATCGCCGAGAAGGTCGCGAACGCGCGCGCGCTCGACTACCCGGCTGATCGCGTCGAGCTGATCGTCGCCTGCGACGGCTCGCCGGACGCGACCTCTGAGCGCGCCCGCCAGGCCGGCGCCGACGTCGTGCTGGAGCTGCCGCGCGGCGGCAAGATCCGCGCGCAGGACGCCGCCGTGCGCAAGGCGCGCGGTGAGCTTGTCGCCTTCTCCGACGCGAACGCCTTCTGGGCGCCGGACGCGCTGCGGCGCCTTGTCGCGCCGTTCCAGGCCGACCCGAAGGTCGGCTACGTGTGCGGCCAGGTGTCGTTCGTCAACGACGACGGCGGGACGAACCAGGAGGGCCTCTACTGGCGCTACGAGATGGCGCTGCGCGGGTTCGAGTCGCGCCTCGCATCCGTCACCGGCGGCAACGGGGCGATCTACGCGACGCGACGCGCCTCCTACATCGAGGTCGACCCGATCATGGGCCACGACCTGTCGTTCCCGTTCAACATGGTCAAGCGCGGCTGGCGCGCGCTCTACGCGCCCGACGCGCGCGCCGAGGAGAAGATGGTCCCCTCGATCGAGGGCGAGTTCGCGCGCAAGCGGCGCATGATGAGCCACGGCTGGCCGATCGTCCTGCGCGGCGGGCTGCTGTCGCCGAAGGGCTACGGTCCGCTCTACGCGCTGATGATCCTGTCGCATCGCGTGCTGCGCTACGCGATGCCCTTCCTGCACCTGCTGGCGCTGCTCGCGAACCTGCTGCTGCTGACCGACGGGTGGGTCTACGTCGCGACGATGGCGCTCCAGTGCGCGCTCGTGGGCGCCGCCGTCCTCGCGCGCTGGCTCGCGTGGCGCCCGCTGCTCGTCGCGCGCTACTACGTGCTGACGCAGGCTGCCCTCGGGGCGGGCCTGTGGGACTGGCGCCGCCACGGCACGGAGGCTGGCTGGTCGCCGCCGGAGGGCACGCGGTGAGCGAGGAGGCGGTCCGCGCGCGCCGCCCGGGGCCGACCGCCGCGCTCGCGGTGCGCGCCCTCGACCTGCTGATCGGCGGGCTCGGTGCGCTGCTGACGGCGCCGCTCGTTGCGCTCGCGGCGCTCGCGATCCGCCTCGAGTCGCCCGGGCACCCCGTCTACCGCCAGACGCGCGTCGGCAAGGACGGCCGCCAGTTCGAGATCTGCAAGCTGCGCACGATGGTGAGAGGAGCGGAGTTCACCGGCGCCGGCCTCGCGATCCAGGAGGGCGACGACCGCATCACGCGCGTCGGCGCGTTCCTGCGGCGCACGTCGCTCGACGAGCTGCCGAACCTGTGGAACGTCGTCCGCGGCGAGATGTCGATCGTCGGCCCGCGGCCGACGGTCCAGGTGCAGGTCGACCAGTACACGGACCGGCAACGCGGACGCCTGAACGTCAAGCCCGGCATCACCGGCTGGGCGCAGGTCAACGGCCGCGCGTCGCTGCCCTGGAGCGAGCGGATCGAGCTGGACCTCTGGTACGTCGAGCACCGCTCGCTGGCGCTCGACCTGAAGATCCTGGGGCGGACGGCGCGGATGGTGCTGCGCGGCGACGGCCTCTACAAGGGAGACACGGGAGGATGGGGCAAGTGAGCGACGACGCGACGAGCCCGGAAGGCAGGCGGATCCCCGGCGACGGCAAGGCGATCCTCCTCACCGGCGTCGGCAAGCGCTACGACATCGTGTCGTCGTTCGCGCAGCATGCGACGACGATCGCCGCCGACCCGAACCCGCTCGCGCCGGCGCAGTACGCCGCGCACCACCGCTTCGCCCCGCCGCGGATCGACGACCCCGACTACGTGCCGGCGCTGGCCGAGGTCTGCGCGCGCCACGACGTCGGCGCCGTGATCCCGCTCACCGACCTCGACATCGAGGTGCTCGCGCAGGCGCGCGCCGACGGGCTCCTGCCGGCGCTCGTGCCCGACCCCGAGATCGCACGCGCGACGTACGACAAGTACGAGACGCACCTGCTGCTGGGACGCCTCGGGCTGCCGTCGCCGCCGACGGTGCTGCCGGGCGAGCCGGTGGACGCGTATCCCGTGATGGTGAAGCCGCGCCGCGGCTCGGGCGCCCGCTCGATCCACCTCGCGCACGACGCCGAGGAGGCGGAGTTCTTCGTGCGCTACGTGAAGGAGCCGACGATGGTGCAACGCGCGATGGGCGGCCCCGAGCTGTCGATGGACTGCCTGTCGGACCTCGACGGCCGCTGCCTCAACGTCATCCCGCGCACGATGCTCGAGTCGCGCGGCGGTGAGTCGATCAAGGGCGCGGCGCTGGACGACCCCGAGCTGGTGGAGCTGGGCCGGCGCGTCGTCGAGGCGCTCGGCG
>DATHEP010000522.1:0-12833 GCA_035318525.1 Conexibacter sp. | reverse complement strand
GGCGGCGATTCGCAGCAGGGCGGCGACCCAGTACGCGCGCGGGACATAGCGCTCGGCGGCGCCGCCGGGGCCGGCGTCGAGGATCGCCTCCGCGACGCGCTCCGGTCTCGAGACCGCCCAGCGCGTGACCGTGCGGTCGACGAGCATTCTCTGCGGAAAGCCCTCGGTCGCGACGAAGCCCGGCAGCACGAGCCCGACGTGCACGCCGTGCGGCCTCTCCTCGACGTGCAGCGCGTCGCTCCAGCCGGCGAGCGCGAACTTCGAGGCCGAGTAGGCGCCGCCACTGCCGCGGCCCACGCGGCCCGCCGTCGAGCTCACGTTCACGAGCGAGGAGGGGGCCGACGCGCGCAGCAGCGGCAGCAGCTCCTCCGTCAGGCGGACCTGGGCGTCGAAGTTCACGGCCATCGTGCGACGCACGTTCTCCCAGCCGCCCTCGGCGAAGTCGGCGTTCCAGGAGGCGCCGGCGTTGTTGACGAGCAAGTCGAGCCGGCCGCCGTGCTCGCGCTCAAGCGCCTCGCGCACGCGCGCGGGCGCCTCATCTGCCAGCAGGTCCACGGCGACGACGGTCGCGCCGCCGCACTCCTCGGCCAGCGCACGCAGGCGCTCCTCGCGCCGCGCGACGAGCACGAGCCGGCAGCCAGGCTCGGCCGCGAGCCGCCGCGCGGTCGCCTCGCCGATCCCGCTCGACGCACCGGTGACGACGGCGATCATGGCCGACATCCTGCCTGCTGCGCGCGAAGCGTGCGGAGCTACTGCGCGCGCAGCGCGCGGTGCTCTTGCCGGATCGACTCCGGCCGGCCCCACATCTGCGTGACCTCGACGCGGCCGGCGCGCACCTCGCGCAGCGCCAGCTCGCCGGCGATCCCGGCGTCGTCGAGCAGTCTCAGCGCGCCGTGCACGGCCGGCACCGCGGCGGCGTGGCCGAAGCGGTGCGCGACGAGGATCCGCCAGTGCCAGTCGTGTCTGGAGTACGGCTGGGCGTTGCACGTGACGAGGTAGACGGCGGCGTCGACGTAGCGCGACTCGTCGGCGAGCCGCACGTCGAGCTCGAGGTCGGTCCAGTCGTCAGGCAGCGAGTCGACGATCTGCTGGAACGTGTCGGCGAGGGGCATCCGACGAAGCGTACCGCGGCACTATCCTCGAAGGCCGTGACGACGCTCGAGCAGATGACCGGCGACGACCGCGCCGTGCGCGAGGGCTGCGGCCTGCTCGACCGCTCGGAGCGGGGCAAGCTCGCGTTCACCGGTGCGCAGGCGAAGTCGTTCCTGCAGGGCCAGGTCACGAACGACGTCGAGGCGCTGACCTCCGGCAGCGGCTGCTACGCCGCGCTGCTGAGCCCGAAGGGCAAGATGCTCGGCGACCTGCGCATCCTCGACAGGGGCGACGAGCTGCTGCTCGACGTCGAGCGGAGCGCGCTGCAGGCGATCTTCAACGTGCTGCACCGCGCGCGCGTCGGCTTCGACGCCGAGCTGGACAAGCGCACGCTCGAGCGCGGCCTGCTGTCGCTCGTGGGCCCCGACGCGCGCCGTGTCGCCGGAGCGGACGCCGAGGGGCTCCCCGCCGAGGAGCACGCGAACGTCGCGACCACCGTCGACGGAATCGGCGCGCTCGCCGTCGCGACCGACGTCGGCGTCGACCTGATCTGCGACGCCGCCGACACCGCGGCGCTCGCCGCGGCGCTCGCCGTCCGCGGCGCCGCACCCGTAGCCGAGGAGGCCGTCGAGGTGCTGCGCGTCGAGCACGGCCGCCCGCGCTATGGAATCGACCTCGACGACACGACGATCCCCCAGGAGGCGGGCCTGAACGAGCGCGCCGTCTCCTTCACGAAGGGCTGCTACGTCGGGCAGGAGACGGTCGCGCGACTCCACTACAAGGGCAAGCCGAATCGCCACCTGCGGGGCCTGCGGCTGTCGGAGCCGGTCGAGCCCGGCACGGAGCTGACGCTCGACGGCAGAGTCGTCGGCCGCCTTGGCAGCGTCGTCCGCTCGCCGACGCTCGGCCCGATCGGGCTCGCGCTGGTGCGCCGCGAGGCTCCGCCGGGCAGCGTCGTGTCCGCCGGAACGGCCAATGCAGATGTCGTGGACTTGCCGTTCACGATGTGACGCCCGGCCACGGTCGTGTTGCGACCGTGCACAGGGGTAGGATGTGATTTGCACGGGGTCACCATCGAAGGAAGGAGGCGCCCGATGACCACGTTCGCAGCCGACCACGAGACCAGCCGCCAGCTCGAGGAGCTGGACGAGCGCATGCGCACGGCGTGGGCCGACTACCGCAGCAGCACGAGCGCGCTTGCGGGCACGGACTACGAGGAGACGGAGCTGGTCTCCTGGGAGCGCCTCCAGCGTGAGCTGCTCGAGCTCGCCGACGAGCGCGAGCGCCTCGTCGCCGCCTCGCACGACAAGCCGTCCTGACATCGCCATGCCGGCGGAATCCCCGTCTTCGCTGGGATTCGGACGCGCGGCTCGCGATTGACTGGCCAGTCGGCTAAGGTTCCCGCCCAGCGGCCCGGGGGGTGCCGCCGGACGACAGGCCGGCCACCGGCCGGAGCGATTAGGGAGACCCAGGCCACGATGCGGACGCGGACGTTCGGAGCGGGAGCGCTCAGCCTCACGGCGCTGGTCATCGCCGGCGCCGGGTGCGGATCCTCGGACAGCTATGACAACGCAGCGCGACCCCCGGCGCCGATCAACGTCGCCGTCAACCTCACGAGCGAGCGCGTCGCCGTCTCGCCGGATCGGGTCGGCGCCGGCCCGGTCGTGGTGATCGTCGCGAACGAGAGCGGCCGCTCGCGCGACGTCACGCTGACCGCGCCCGACGGCTCCAACAGCTCGTGCGTCGACGGCGACGTCTCCAGCGGGCCGATCAACCCCGAGGACACGGCCCGCCTCCAGCTCCCGCTGCTCGAGGGGCGCTGCGTGATCGGCGTCGCCGACGGCGCGCTCCAGTCGGCGCCGTTGAACGTCGGCCCGCCGCGGCCTACGGCCCAGCAGGATCTCCTCCAGCCCTGAGCGGCGCCTCGTCGCACCCGGCGACGTCCTCGGTCGCTCGCCTGCGAAGCAGGCCACGCTCCCTGCGTCCTTGCCGGGCACGACGATCCACCCCTCAGGAGCGTCCGCTCTGCGTTCTAGCGTCTCGGCGGTGCAGGTGCTCGACACCATTGACGAGCACGCGATCGACGAGCTGACCGCGCGCGGGGAGTTCTTCTGGCTCGACCTCGTCGATCCGAGCGAGCAGGAGCTGAACGCGCTCGCCCAGCGGCTCGGCTGGCACCCGCTCGCGCTCGAGGACACGCGGGAGTTCGGCCAGCGACCGAAGATCGACCGCTACGGCGACCACATGCTGCTCGTCTTCTACGGCGCTCGCGCGATCGGGCACGACGCGCCGTCGATGATCGAGGTGCACCTGCTCGTCAGCGGCGACTGGGTCGTGACGGTGCGGCGTGGGCAGGCGGATCCGATCGATGCGTTGCGCCGTCGCACGACCGAGGATCCGGCGCCGGACGAGCAGTTCGTCGTCTACCGCATCCTCGACACCCTGACCGACAGCTTCTTCCCCCTGCTCGAGGCGATCGACGACGAGATCGACGAGCTGGAGGACGCGATCGTCCTGTCGCCCGACGACGCGCAGCTGCAGCGCGTCTTCCACCTCAAGCGCAGCCTCGTGACGATGCGGCGCATCGTCACGCCGCAGCGGGACCTCGCTGCCCGCACGCTCGACGAGCTGCACGAGCTGCCGGGCCTCGACCCGGGTACGCACGACTACTTCCGCGACGTCTACGACCACCTGATCCGCGTCTCCGACATGGTCGACTCCTACCGCGACTTGCTGACGAGCACGATGGACGTCTACCTGTCGACCGTCTCGAACCGCCTCAACGTCGTGATGAAGCAGCTCACGCTCGTCGCGACCATCTTCCTCCCGATCACGGCGCTGACCGGCTTCTTTGGCCAGAACTTCGGCTGGCTCGTGAGACACGTCGACAGCTTCTGGGCGTTCGCCGTGTTCGGCGTCGGCGGCGCCGCGCTCTCCTGCGTGATCCTCTACACCTGGTTCCGGCGCAACCGCTTCATCGAGTGAGCCACCGGATAGGCGAGCCTCCTCCCATCGCTACGATCCGGCCCTCACTTCCGTCGAACTGAAACTGCGAAGAGGTGCCGTGTGGCTGTTGACGTGAGCCAGGTCGCGAGCGTGGCGACCCAGCCGGGGACGCTCCCCGAGACGATGACCGCGTGGGTGATCCGCGAGGAGCGCCTGGGCGAGCCGGTCGACGCCTTCCAGCTGGAGGAGATCGAGACACCGCAGCCGGGCGCCTTCGAGGTCGTCGTGCGCGTGATGGCGGCGGGCGTCAACTTCAACAACGTGTGGGCCGCACTCGGCGAGCCGGTCTCCGTCATGAAGTACGGCGACCATCCCCAGTACGGGCATCACATCGGCGGCTCGGACGCGTCCGGCATCGTCTGGAAGGTCGGCGAGGGCGTCACGCGCTGGCAGCCCGGCGACGAGGTCGTGATCCACTGCAACCAGGCCTCCTACGAGGACCCCGAGGTCCACGGCCTCGACCCGCTCGCCGCCCCCTCGCAGAAGATCTGGGGCTACGAGACGACCTGGGGCTCGTTCGCCCAGTTCACGAAGGTGCAGGCGCAGCAGCTGCTGCCGAAGCCGCAGGGCCTGTCGTGGGAGGAGGCCGCCTCCTACGGCCTCACGTACTTCACCGCGTACCGCATGCTGATGGACCAGGCGAAGCTGCAGCCCGGCCATCGCGTGCTGATCTGGGGCGCCGCCGGCGGCCTCGGCGTGTTCGCGACGCAGCTCTGCAAGATCGCCGGCGCTCAGTCCGTGGGCGTCGTCTCCTCGGCGGAGAAGGGCGAGCTGATCAAGCAGCTCGGCGCCGTCGACTACATCGACCGCAACGAGTTCAAGGGCATGATGCGCAAGGGCGGCGAGTCGCCCGAGGAGGAGAAGGCGCGCTTCAAGGAGTCGCGCCGCTTCTGCAAGGCGGTCGAGGAGAAGCTCGGCGGCGCGCCCGACATCGTCTTCGAGCACGTCGGCAGAGCGACCTTCCCGACCTCGGTGCTGTGCGTCAAGCCGTTTGGCAGAGTCGTCATCTGCGGCGCCACCTCCGGCTACCAGCTCGACTTCGACGTGCGCTACCTGTGGATGCGCCAGAAGCAGATCATCGGCTCGCACTTCGCGAACGCGTGGGAGGCGACGAAGGCGAACGAGCTGATCGAGCAGTCGCTCGTGCGGCCGGTGCTGTGGCGGACGATGGGCTTCGAGAAGGTCGCCGAGGCCCACCAGCTGCTGCGCGACAACAAGCACCTCGGCAAGATCGCGATCCTCGTCGGCGCCACCGAGGAGGGCCAGGGCAAGACGGCCGAGGGGCCGGGCGCGATCCGGGCGGAGGTCGGGGCGTGACGGTCGTTGCCGCGACGCCGCTCGCGCGGCCCGGCCGCTAGGATCCCGCCCATGGCCGGAGTCGTTCACATCCCCTGGTACGCGACGCTCTTCCGCGGCGACACGCTCGCCGCGGCGGTGACCGAGGTCGCGGCCGCGTCGATCCGCTACGGCGCGACGCAGTACCGCGTCCACCGCTCGCGCGACGATGCGTACAGAATCACGCAGATGGTGTGGTTCGAGTCGAGACTCGAGTGGGAGCGCTACTGGGACGGCCCCGAGATGGTCCGCTTCCGCGTGGACTACAGCGGGCGCTACCAGGTGCCGGTCGTCTACGCCTGGCATGACGAGATCGCGGAGGACATGATCGCCTCCGCCGCCGACAGCCAGATCGCCACACCCGCCGAGACGCCCGCGGCTTAGCGCCGCGGGTCGGGCAGCGCACAGACCTCCGGTGCGTAGCCCCGCGTGAGCAGGGGTAGCGCTGTCGACGCGGGTGAGAGAGCTCTCGTCCGCGCCCTATCAGCGACAGGGGGAACGTCATGGACTGGAAGCGCATACGCGCGCCATCGTCGATGGTGTGCGTCGTCGTGCTGCTCGCGTTCGCCGCGGGGCCAGCGCAGGCGGAAGTCAACTCGTGCAACAACCCGCCGCCGCCCGGCTACAACGTCATCACGGCAGATGATCCGGGGCTGACCGTCGGCACGGAAAGACCCGACTACATCGTCGGCACCAGCGGCGACGACACGATCAGAGCCGAGTACGGCAAGGACATCGTCTGCGCCGGCGACGGCAACGACGTCGTCTACGGCGGCGGCAGCAGCGATGACCTGCACGGCGGCGACGACCACGACAAGCTGTTCGGCGAGCTGCTCGACGACGAGCTCTACGGTGGGCTCAGACGCGATGTCCTGCTCGGCGGCCACGGCGCCGACCAGATGTTCGGTCAGGAAGGCAACGACTGGCTGCGCGGCGGCACGAACGGCGACGTCTTCGACGGCGGGATCAACGAAGACAGAAACGACAACGACGTCGCGAGCTTCGCCGACACGACGCCCACCGGCGGCAAGGCGAACGGCCTCGACGGCGTCGTCGTGAACCTGAAGGCGAGCGGAGACGTCGGCACCGTGAGACCGCTCACAGCGGTCGGCAACGGCACGGACGACGTCAGAAACATCGAGACCGTGATCGGGTCGCCGTTCAACGACCAGATCGTCTCCGATGCGAGCGTCAGAAACCAGAGCCTCCACGGCGGCATGGGCACCGATTCGTGCACGCCGGAACCGTGCAGAGAGCCGAGCACGAATCTGACCGCGCCGTTCGCGTACATCGACAGAACCAATCCGATCGCGATCGAACCGATCCTGCCCGACCCGATGCTGATCGTCGTCGGCGGCTCGGCCGATGAGACGTTCACGCTGACCAACAACGGCCTCACGTACACGGTCGTCGCAAGCTCCAACGGCTCACCCGTGACCCTCAACACGACCGGCTCCAACTGCACGACCCCGACGAGAGGCACCGTCAGATGCGCGTTCGAGGTCATACCGGACCCCGATGAGGGTCCGCTGGTGCCGGTCTCGGCCGGCGGCTCGTGGTTCGGCGGCGCCGGCGATGACGCCGTCACGAACAGAGAAGCCGCGCCGAACGGCATGACGATCGACCTCGACGGCGGCACCGACGACGACACGATCACCGGCAGCGCGGGTGTCGAGACGCTCTCCTCCGGCAACAGCGGGGTCGACGATCTCGACGGCAACGGCGGCGACGATGCGCTGCTCGCGGTCGGCAGCGGCGGCGACGAGCTGTTCGCGGACGAAGGCAACGACCAGCTCGTGACCTCGGACCCGTGCGAGGGGCACGTCTACCGCGGCGGTCCCGGCCAGGACATCGCCGGCTTCGCGCGCACGCAGACGGGTGTCAACGCGACGCTCGGCAACCCGAGCGGCGACGCGGGCACCCTCGCCAACAGCTGGTACGGCCACGCGTTCAAGCGCACCGACGATGACAACAACGCCTGCCCCGGCGAGACGTTCACGTGGGTCGGCGCCGACAGCGAGATCCTCGAGGGGACCGACGTCGGCGACGTGCTGACCGGCAACCAGAACGCGAACACGATCTGGGCGCGCAGTGGGGCGGACGTCGTCGATGGACGCAACGGCAACGACATCGTCGAAGGCCACGACGGCACCGACCGGCTCGAGGGCGGCGCCGGCGACGACGATGTCAAGGGCCAGAGAGACGGCGACACGATCCTCGCCGGAGCAGGCGCCGACGTGGTGACCGGCGGTCCCGGCGCCGACAAGCTCCACGGCGACGAAGGCGACGATCAGATCGACGGCGAAACCGAGAACGACTCGCTGTGGGGCGAAGAAGGCAACGACAGACTGTCCGGCGGTGCGGACAAGGACGACCTGTTCGGCGGTGTGGCGAACGACATCCTGTTCGGCGACGCCGGCGCCGACGAACTGTTCGGCCAGGCAGGCAACGACAGACTCCACGCGAGAGACGGCACGACCGACGACGCCGTGTCCTGCGGTGGGGACACGGACGAAGCGGCTGAAGCGGATGCGAACGACCCGGTTTTCAGCTGCAACCCGTGACGTGACGTGACGCACGGGCTGGGCGCTTTCGGCGCTCAGCCCGCCGCGCCGTCGAACACTCCCTCGGCCCGCAGCGCCAGCTCCAGCTCGAAGCGGCGCTGCGGGTCGTCGAGCGCGTCGCCGAACAGCTCGCGCAGCTGTGCCAGCCGGTAGCGCACCGTCTGCGGATGGACGTGGAGCCGCTCGGCGACCGCCTGCAGCCTTCCCTGCGCCGCGAGCCAGGCGCACAGCGTCTCGGTGAGCCGTCTGCGCGGGCCGGCGCCCAGCTCCTGCAGCGGCACGAGCCGGTCGCGTACGAGCTCCTGCGCGAGGCGGCGGTCGCTGCGCAGCAGCAGCGCGGTCGCGTGGTCGCGCGCGTCGAGCACGCCGTGGTCGGGCGCGGCGCCCTCGGCGGCCAGCTCCAGCACCGCGCGAGCGCGCGCCAGCGAGAGCGCTGCGTCCCCCCACGCAACCGCCGGCCCGAGCGCCGCCAGGCCACTCCCGCCCGCGCGTCCGACCGCGTGCGTCAGCTGCGCGCGGCGGCCGGGGCGGTCGGGATCCGGCACGAGCGCGCAGACGACGCCGCCGACCGTCTCGACGATCGCGTCGGCCGGCAGCCGCGGCACGATCCGCTCGCTCTCCGGCTCCGGGAAGGCGAACGCCGCGAGCGTGCGCGGAAGCCGCCAGTCGGCCGCGCGCGCGACCTCCTGCACGTCGAGCGGGTCGGCCGGCGGCTCGCGCACGAGCAGGCGCGCGAGGCGCTGGCGCTGCGCGCGCCGCTCGCCCGCCGCCGCCGACTGCTCGAGCGCGTAGCCCTCCGCCGACTTGGCCGACAGCTCGTCGATGTAGGCGAAGATCGACTCGGCGAGCAGGTAGAGCGTCGTCGGCTCGAGCCCGGCCGCGACGCCGGTGGAGGACAGCCGCCGCCACGCGACGCGCGCGCCGACGCGGTAGGCGGCCAGCAGCACGTCGAGGCCACGCCCGGCGCGCACCTCGCCGCGTCCGAGATCGACGTACACGCGCGAGCGCGGCATACGCCCGCCCGCCTCGATCCCGTCGAGGAACTGCCGCAGCGCCTCCTCCACGCCGACGACGAGGCCGCGGCCGAACGGCCCCTCCAGCGGCCGCGCGTAGGCCGGCACCTCGACGCGGATCGCGGCGATGATCTCCTGCGCGAGATCGTCCAGCGCGGGCCGCAGCGCGGCGGCCGCGCCGGCCGGAAGCCGGTGCCACGGGCGCGGATCGAAGACGCTTGCGTCGTCTGCGGCCATTCTTGTAGGAAATCTACAACTTCTGGCCGCCGAGACGTTGCTCATAGACGAGGACAGCACCGCATTTACGTCGTAAGCTCCAAACTCATGACCCGCGCCCACCGCATCTCCAACCTCGTCGCCGTCGTCCTCCCGTTCGTCGTCTTCCTCGCCGCCATCGTGCTGCTGTGGAACAAGGCGGTCGACTGGACCGACCTCGCGATCTTCGCGTTCATGTACGCGATCACCGGCTTCGGCATCACGATCGGCTACCACCGCCTCTTCACGCACCGCGCCTTCGAGACCTCGAAGCCGGTGCGCGTCGCGTTCGCGATCGCCGGCTCGATGGCCGTCGAGGGCAGCGTCATCACGTGGGTAGCCGACCACCGCAAGCACCACGCGTTCGCGGACGAGGAAGGGGATCCACACAGCCCCCACGTCGATCGCGAGCCCGGCTTCAAGGGGGCCGTGCACGGGCTGTGGCACGCGCACGTCGGCTGGATGCTCGGCGACAACACGCACGGCCGCGCGTCGGCGCGCCGCTTCGCGCCCGACCTGATCGAAGACAGAGCAATCCGCTGGGTCAACCGCACCTTCCTCTTCTGGGTTGGGGTGACGCTCTTCATCCCCTTCCTGCTCGGCTTCGTCCTGAGCGGCTTCTCGCTCGTCGGCGGCCTGCTCGGCCTCGTGTGGGGCGGCTTCGTGCGGATCTTCCTGCTGCACCACATGACGTGGTCGATCAACTCGGTCTGCCACTTCTTCGGGCGCCGGCGCTTCGACGTCGAGGACGAGTCGCGCAACGTCTTCTGGCTCGCGCTGCCATCGCTCGGCGAGGCGTGGCACCACAACCACCACGCCTTCCCCACCTCCGCCTTCCACGGGCTGCGGCCGCTTGAAAAGCTCGCCGACCCGAGCGGAATGCTGATCGCCGCGATGGAGAAGCTCGGCCTCGTCTGGAACGTCGTGCGGGTCGGCGCCGAGCGCCAGGCCAGCAAGACGCTGGCGCAGGGCGTCTAATCCGCCTCAGACGGACGCGTACGCCAGGCTCGGGATCCGCTCCACGGCGACCGACCGGCGCAGGTAGAAGAACCACGTCATGCCCGCGAACAGGACGTAGGCGGCGAGGAAGACCCACAGCGCGGAGACCGACCAGTCGGCGTGCGCCTGGGCGATCGCGAGTCTCTGGGCCGGCGTCTCCGCCGCTCTCACGAGCCCCGAGACGCCGAGGCTCGCCTGCCGGAAGACGACCTGGATCAGGAACCCGCCGAAGGCGCCGACCGCGCCGGCGATGCCGATCACCGCCGCCGCCTGGCGCTTGAACGCGAGCGCGGTCTCGCGCTCGTCGAGCCCCTGCTCCGCGGCCTCCTTGCGACCGAGCGCGCCGAAGATCGACGGGATCATGCGGTAGGTCGAGCCGTTGCCCATGCCGGCGAGCAGGAAGATCGCCATGAAGGAGCCGAAGAAGAGCCCGAAGCTGTGCTCTCTCACTCCGACGATCGCGGTCATCGTGAAGACGCCCATGCCAAGGAAGACGGCGAGCGTGACGCGGGCGCCACCGACCTTGTCGGACAGCCAGCCGCCGAGCGGGCGGGCGACAGAGCCGACGAGCGCGCCCACGAAGGCGAGGCCGGCGAGGTAGGTCGCGATGAACGAGTGGTTGGCGAGGAACTCCGGGAAGGTGTTCTTGATCACGAGCGGCAGCGCGAACGAGTACCCGATGAACGAGCCGAACGTGCCGATGTAGAGGATCGACATGACCCACGTCTGCGGCTGCTTGACCGCGATCGCGTAGGAGCGGCCGTCCGATCTCGCCTGCATGAGGCTGTCCATGTAGAGCCACGCGCCGAGCGCGGCGACGGCGATGAACGGCAGCCACACGAGGCCGGCGTAGGCGAGGTGCACGTCGTGCTCGGGCAGCTTCACGGCGGCGGTCGGTACGCCGACGATGATCACGAGCGGCACCAGCAGCTGCGTCACGGCGACGCCGAGGTTGCCCCCGGCCGCGTTGAGCCCGAGCGCCAGGCCCTTTCTGCCGTCCGGATAGAAGAACGAGATGTTCGCCATCGAGGAGGAGAAGTTGCCGCCGCCGAAGCCGGCGGTCGCGGCGCACGCGAGCAGCACCCAGAACTGCGTGGAGTGCGTCTGGTCGGCGAGCCAGCCGCTCGGCACGACGATCGCGACGAGCAGTGTCGGGATCAGCAGGAGGCCGGCGCTCATCGTCGTCCACGCTCTGCCGCCGAACTTCGGCACCGCGAAGGTGTAGGGGATCCGCAGCGCCGCGCCGATCAGGTTGGGCACGGCCGTCAGCCAGAACGCCTCGGCGAGCGACAACGCGATGCCGACGTTGCCGAGGTTGATGACGACGATCGTCCACAGCACCCAGACGCTGAAGCCGAAGTGCTCGGCGAAGATCGAGAAGGCGAGGTTCTTGCGCGCGATGCGCCTCCCGCTGCGCTCCCAGAACTGCTCGTCCTCCGGATCCCAGTCCTCGATCCAGCGTCCGCGACGTCTGAAGGCGGGTCGTGCTTGGGCTCTGGCGGTCATCGGGTGCTCCTTGATCGGCGGCGTTCGCTCACGGTCAAGGTTGGAGTGCGGCACCGCGGCGCACCACGTCGGCGCGTCCAGAGATTCCCGCGCGGCGTTTCGCCACTCGGCGAAACATGAACCGTCGGGTTCAGATTCCTGCGGCGAGCGCTCTGCCGAGAATCCCCGGCAAATGGCGCGAATCGAGCGGCGCGTCGTCCTCGATCGTGCGCCGCGCGACGCCGGCCGCGAGCCCAAGCAGGCCGGCGGCGAGCGCCTCCGCCTCCCCGACGGGGGCTCTAGCGGTGCGCGTCTCGCGCTGGAGCATGTCCCGCACGCGGTTCTCGACCCGCCGGACCGCCTGGCGAGCCTCGGGGTAGTGCCCGCCGAACAGCAGCACGAAGCCGGCGGGCGAGTCCTCGACAAAGCGGAAGAACGCGCGGAAGCCCTCGGCGAGCCGCTCGGCGGGCGGCGCCTCCTGCGGCCCGAAGCCGTGGTGGATCTGCGCGAGCAGGCGCTCGGCCTCCGCGTCGACGCAGATCTGCACGAGTTCCTCACGGCTGCCCGCCATGCGGTAGAGCGTCGGCTTCGCGACCCCCAGCCGGCGCGCGATCGCGGCCATCGTCGCGCGCTCGGCGCCCGGCTCTGTGAGCGCCTCCGCCGCCGCGCGGAAGTCGAGCTGCTTGCGGGGCCGTGCCATCGAGCCGGATATTGAACCAGACGGTTTCGATTGCGACATAGGGAGTCGCATCGCGCTCCCCGCTTTCGACACGGGGCGGTACTGGCGCCGTGAGGGCCCGCCTACCTTGCCGAGGCATGAGCGGAATCCTCGTCATCGGCGGCGGCATCGCCGGCCAGTCCGTCGTCGAGCGGGTGCGCGACCGCGACCCCGCCGTCGCGATCGCGCTCCTCTGCAAGGAGCCCGAGCTGCCCTACGACCGCGTGGCACTGTCTCACCTGCTCGCGGGCGAGACGGGGCGCGCGGAGCTGCAGCTGCGCCCGCGTGAGTGGTACGCCGACCACAGCGTCGACGTGCGCCTCGGCGCGGCCGTAGCCTCGCTCGACCTCGATGCCGGCGCTTGCA
>DATHEP010000521.1:0-3409 GCA_035318525.1 Conexibacter sp. | reverse complement strand
GATCGCGGCGGGCTGGTGTGCGGCTCGGGCAACGGCGTCGCGATCGTCGCGAACAAGCTGCCGGGCGTCCGCGCCGTCAACGCGCACGACCGCGACGAGGCGGAGATGGCCCGCCGCCACAACGACGCCAACGTCGTCACGCTGTCCGGGGCGCGTGTCACTCCGCAGGACGCCGACGGGATCGTCGCCACCTTCCTCTCGACCGGCTTCGAGGGCGGCCGGCACGCGCGCCGCGTCGGCCAGATCGCCGCGATCGAGCACGAGACCACTGCTACGGAGACGACCGCATGAGTGACCTGCCGCCCGACTACTTCACGCGCCCGCTGGCCGAGGTCGACCCGCAGATCGCGGAGGTGCTCGCGCAGGAGCTCGATCGCCAGCAACGCACGCTGGAGATGATCGCCTCCGAGAACTTCGTCCCGCAGGCGGTGCTCGACTGCCAGGGCAGCGTGCTCACGAACAAGTACGCGGAGGGCTATCCGGGGCGCCGCTACTACGGCGGCTGCGAGTTCGTCGACGTCGCCGAGCAGCTCGCGATCGACCGCGCGAAGGAGCTGTTCGGCGCCGAGCACGCGAACGTCCAGCCGCATTCGGGCGCCCAGGCCAACACGGCCGTCTACCACGCGCTCTTGCAGCCGGGCGACACGATCATGGGGCTCGAGCTGGCGCACGGCGGCCACCTCACGCACGGCATGAGAATCAACGTCTCCGGCCGCCTCTACGACATCGCGCCCTACCAGGTCGACCGGGACAGCTCGCTGATCGACATGGACGAGGTAGCGCGCGTCGCGCGCGAGCGCCGGCCGAAGCTGCTGCTCGCCGGCTGGTCGGCGTACCCACGCCAGCTCGACTTCGCGCGCTTCCGCGAGATCGCCGACGAGGTCGGCGCGCTGCTGATGGTCGACATGGCGCACTTCGCCGGGCTCGTCGCGGCCGGCCTGCATCCGTCGCCGGTGCCGCACGCCGACGTCGTGACGTCGACGACGCACAAGACGATCGGCGGCGGCCGCGGCGGGCTGATCCTCTGCAGAGCCGAGCACCAGAGAAAGATCGACAGCGCGATCTTCCCGGGCCAGCAGGGCGGGCCGCTGGAGCACGTGATCGCCGGCAAGGCGGTCGCGTTCAAGATCGCGATGAGCGAGTCCTTCCGCGAGCGCCAGCAGCGCACGCTCGACGGCGCGCGGGCGCTCGCCGAGGAGGTGCTGAGCACCGGCCACGGCGTGAGCGTCCTGACCGGCGGCACCGACGTGCACCTGATCCTCGTCGACCTGCGCGAGAGCGAGCTGGACGGCCAGCAGGGCGAGGACCGGCTGCACGAGATCGGCATCACCGTCAACCGCAACGCGGTCCCCTTCGACCCGCGCCCGCCGATGGTCTCCAGCGGGCTGCGGATCGGCTCGCCCGCGCTCGCGACGCGCGGCCTCCAGCGCGAGGACTTCTCCGAGGTCGGCCGCCTGATCGCCGCCGCGCTGCAGCCCGGCTTCGAGGAGCGCAAGGCCGAGTTGGCCGAGCGCGCGCAGGCGCTCGCCGAGCGCTATCCGCTGTACCCGCACCTCAGTCAGCCGGCGACTGTCTAACCGGACCGCGGAGCTACGGGCCACCCCGGTCCGCCGCGCCTGCGATCCTTCTCGCGGACCGCGATGAGTGAGCTCGATGCCCTCCTTGCCTTCTTGGTGGCCGGCGCGGTGGCGGCGCTGCTGACCCCGTACGTGGCCCGGCTCGCGGTGCGGGTCGGCGCGGTCGACGAGCCGCGCGACCGCGGGCTGGCAGCGCGCACGACGCCGCTGCTCGGCGGCATGGCGATCCTCGCCGGCGTGCTGGTCGCGGCGGCGATCTGGCTGCCGCTCGACCAGCAGACGACCGGCATCCTGCTCGGGGCGGCGCTGATCGCGCTGATCGGAGGGCTCGACGACGTCTTCGAGCTGTCGCCCGCGGTGAAGCTGCTCGGGCAGGTCGCGGCGGCGCTGATCCCCGTCGTCGCCGGCGTCCGCGTCGAGAACGTCACGCTGCCGTTCGTCGGCGCGCTCGACCTCGGCACCGTGCTCGGCGGCGGCCTCACCGTTGTCGGGCTGGTCGGGCTGATGAACGTCGTCAACTTCTCCGACGGCGTCGACGGCCTCGCCGCCGGCGTGTGCGCGATCAGCGCGATCGCCTTCGCGATCATCGCGTTCGACCTCGGTCGCACGGCCGCGGGCGTGCTGGCGGCGATCGTCGCCGGCGCTGCGCTCGGCTTCCTGATCCACAACTTCCATCCGGCGTCGGTCTTCATGGGCGACTGCGGCGCGCTGCTGCTCGGCCTGCTGCTCGGCTGCGCCGCCGTCCAGGGCTCGCTGAAGACGAACGCGTTGATCGCGCTCGTCGGTCCGCTCGCGATCCTCGCCGTGCCGTTCCTCGACACGAGCTTCGTGATCGCGCGGCGGCTGAAGTACAAGCGCGCGCCGTGGTCGGCCGACGCGCATCACTTCCACCACCGCTTCACGCGCATCGGCTTCAGTCAGCGGCGCACGGTCCTCTACCTGTACGCCTGGACGTTCATGCTCGCCGGCCTCGCCGTCGCGATGCGCTTCATCCCGTACTCGGACAACCACGGCAACTTCGACCTCGCATGGTCGCTGCTGATGATCGCCCTCGGCCTGCTCGTGCTCGCGGCGAGCGTCTACCTCGTCGTCGTGCTGGAGATCCTCAAGCTCAAGCGCCTGCGCGCGTGGCAGATGCGCCGCGCCGACCCGACGACGACCGAGCACGAGATCGTCGCCGAGGTCGAGCGCGAGCTGGAGACGGGGGAGTTCCCGGCTGTGGCGCCGCCGCTCAAGCCTCCACCCGGCCCGCCGGCCGCGCCGCAGCGCCACGCCTGACGCGCGGAAAGGCGCGTGCCGGGTGTCACAATGTTGTTACAAGCGCGCGCGATTCTGTAGACTCAGAGCACCCGCCGACTCATGGAGGCAAACCTTCAGGTCGGCGGCGACCCGTGCCGCCCGGTGCGGGCTTTTTGCATCAGGCGGCAACGCCTTCCATGTGTCCCCCCAACCAGTCCGAGCAGCAGCCCGATGACCGAGTCGCATGCCCTGAGGACCGCTGATCCAATGGCCTTCCTGCGCTACTTCGACCTCGCAGTGGCGGTCCTCGCGCTGCCGCTGTTCGTGCTCGCCGACTTCCCGATCGCCGGCTGGATCACAGGCGCCGGGACCTACGCGGCGCAGCGCGCCGTCGGGGAGCTCACGGCCCGTCGCGCGGCCGCCAGCGACGATGCCCGCACCACCGTCGGGCTGATGGCCGGGTCGATGATCGGACGCGGATGGCTCGTAGCCCTTACGATCTTCGCCGTCGGGGTGACGGTCGGCGACGACGCCGGCCTCTCCGCGGCCGTCCTCTTCATCGCCCTCTTCACCATCTATTTCACGGTGCAGAT
>DATHEP010000520.1:0-2190 GCA_035318525.1 Conexibacter sp. | reverse complement strand
GCTGCGCGAGAGCCCGAGGTCAGCGCGGATGTCGGCGGTCAGCGGGCCGACGATCGTGATGATCGAGCGCAGGTTCAGCGAGACGAGCACGAGCCCGGCGAGCAGCAGCGCCTGCTGCCGCCAGCGGGCCGGCATGGCCCTAGAAGATCCCTGTCAACGCCCGACCCGCGTCCGCCGCCAGCTCGAACAGCGGTTGCGGGACGATGCCGAGCACGACGACGGCGATGGCCGCGACCCAGGCGACGAGCAGCACCTCGGGCTGCGGGCGCGCGGCGGCGTCGGCCTCCTGCGAGCCGCCAGCGATCACGGGCAGAGCGTCGGCCGTGGCGGGCGCCGGGACGGGTGCGTCGGCCTCGCTCATCCAGATCGTCGCGACGACGCGCAGGTAGTAGCCGAGCGAGATCATCGAGCCGACGACGAGCACGATCGCGAGCCATGCGTAGTCGCCGCTGACGAGCGCGTCGACCAGGTAGATCTTGCCGATGAAGCCGGCCGTGGCGGGGAAGCCAGCGAGCGCGAGCATCGCGATCGTGAGCGGCCAGGCGAGCAGCGGCTGGGTGCGGCCGAGGCCGGCGAAGGACGACAGGTCGTCGCCGTCCACAGAAGTCCGCTCGCGCGCGACGATCACGGCGAACGCCGCGAGGTTCATCGCCAGGTAGGCGACGAGGTAGAAGACGGTCGCCTTCGCACCGAGCTGCGAGCCGACCAGCACGCCGCCCAGCATGTATCCCGCCTGCGCCACGCCCGAGTAGGCGAGCATCCGCTTGAGCGAGGACTGCCCGAGCGCGCCGACGTTGCCGACGACGATCGTGATCGCGGCGAGCGCAGCGAGCATCGGCGCCCAGTCGAGCTGCGCGCCGATCAGCGCGCTGTCGAACAGGCGCAGCAGCACGCCGAGCGCGGCCGCCTTCGTCGCGACCGCCATGAACGCGGTGACCGGCGTCGGCGCGCCCTCGTACACGTCGGGCGTCCACTGGTGGAACGGCGCGACCGAGGCCTTGAAGGCGAGGCCGACGAGCGTCAGCGCGATGCCGGACAGCAGCAGCACGTCGCCGCCCGCGTCGCCGGACATGATCGCTCTGTCGATGCCGGCGAAGTCGGTCGAGCCGGTCGCGCCGTAGATCAGCGCGAGCCCGTAGACGAGCGTCGCCGAGCCGAGCGAGCCGACGATCAGGTACTTGAGGCCCGACTCGAGCGAGCGCTCGCGGCGCAGCTCGGTCGCGCACAGCACGTACAGCGGGATCGACAGCAGCTCGAAGCCGAGGAACAGCGTCACGAGGTTCTCGGAGGCGACGAGCACCGCCATCCCGAGCACGCTGAACAGCATCAGCGAGAGGAACTCGCCGGGGCTTGCCTGCTCGGCGGCCTCCGAGCGCCAGGCGAGCAGCGTCGCGCCGATGCCGGCGGCGCAGAAGGCGAACAGCAGCACGAGCGTCAGGTCGTCGAGCACCATCGCGCCCGAGATCAGCGAGATCGGTCCCTCGCCGAACTGCCAGATGCCGAGGCCGATCGCCGTGCCGAGCGTGGCGATGCTCAGCAACGGAGTGGCATGGCGTACCCAGCGGCCGTTTGCGAGGCCGACGAGCAGCACCAGCAGCGCACCGCCGGCGAGCGCGAAGAAGGGCGACAGGCCCGCGTAATCGATCACGGGCGCTCTGGCGGCGGCGGTCACGAGCAGGTCGGTCACGGCGCGTGCTCCTCGGACTCGTCGCGGGTCGCACCGATCGGAGCGTCCACGCCAGCCGTCTCGCCGTGCTCGGCGAACATCGGCGAGGCGACGGCGGCCTGCGCCGCCGGCTCCGAGCGCTTCAGGCCGAACTGCGGGTAGAGCGCGAGCGCGAGGATCGCGAGCACCAGCGGCGCGAGCACGGCGAGGTCGCCGAAGCCGATCTCCTTCGCGTCCGGATCGACGCCCGGCCCGACGCGGTTGTGCATCGCGCGGATGAACGCGCGCAGCACGTAGACGGACGCCAGCGCGACGCCGACGGAGGCGACGAACGCGAACACGATCTTCGCCTTGAAGACACCGAGGAGGATCAGGAACTCGGCCGCGAAGTTGGCGGAGCCCGGCATCGCGAGCGTCGCCAACCCGACGATCAGGAAGAGCGTCGCGAGCACCGGCGCGCGGAAGGCGATCCCGCCCATGTCGCGCAGGTCCTCGCTGCCGCCCGCCCGCGCGGCGAGCAGACC
>DATHEP010000519.1:0-4615 GCA_035318525.1 Conexibacter sp. | reverse complement strand
GCCAGCCGCGGAGCGGCGAAGTCCCACAACTGCTCCAGGAACTCGGCGCAGAACTTGATCGACTCGTCGGTCCAGTGGAAGTCGTTCTTCGGCGCGGCGGCGTAGAGCATCGCGACGCGCAGCGTGTCGGCACCGACCTGCTCGAGCATCTCCTTCAGCTCGACCGTGTTGCGCAGGTGCTTGCTCATCTTGCGCCCGTCGAAGCGCACGAGTCCGATCATGCGCTGGTTCGTGAACGGCTCGCCGTCCTCGATGTGCGTCAGCAGACCGACGTCGCGCAGCATCTTCGTGAAGGAGCGCTGGTCGAACACGAAGCCGGCGCCGTCGGTGCCGCGGATGACGTTCGTGACGGGCAGCCATCTGGCCGTCTCGGGATGGTCGAACATCCGCCGCGAGCGGTCGCCGTAGGGAACGCTGATCGACAGCCAGGTCCAGAACGCGTCGACGTGGCAGTCGAGCGTGTCGGTCTCACGTCTGGCCGCGCCCCCGCACGACGGGCAGCTCGTGTTCACGAACTCCTCGCATTCGGCCAGCGGCCGCCCGGTCCCGTCGATTCTGAGGTCCTTGGGCAGCACGACCGGCAGCTGCTCTCTCGGCACCGGCACGATCCCGCAGTCGGGGCAATACACGATCGGGATCGGCGCTCCCCAGCTGCGCTGGCGCGAGATCGAGAAGTCGCTGATCGCGTAGCGCGTCGCCGGGCGGGTCACGACGTCCACCGCGCGCGCGTCCTCCGCCGGCACCGCGATGCCGGCCTTCTCGGCGATCGTCGCGTCGGTCGCGTCCGCGGCCGGGATTCCGAGCGAGGCGGTCGCGCCGTGGCGTGCGTCGACGATCGGCGAGACGAGCACGGGCAGCTCGCACTCGATGCCCGGGACGCGCGCGGTCAGGCCGGTGTCGAACACCTCGACGGTCCCGGCGCTGTCGCCGGTGCGCCAGCCCATCGATCTCATCGCCCGCAGCGCCTCGCTGTCCCCCAGCTCGCCGACCCACGCGTCGAGCTGCGGATGGTTCGGCGAGACGGCGACGAAGGCGGCCGCCGCGAGCGCGTCCGGCGCGGCGGCGAAGACCGCCGCGGGCGCACCCGACGGCGTGACCGCGTCGAGCTCGACGCCCGCCACGCGGCCGATCAGCGAGCGCTGCGCGTTCAGCGCGTTCGGGTCCCAGCCGGTCAGCGTCTCGAGGTTGCGGTCGTTCTCGGCGGCGTAGCGGGTGGCGCGGAAGAACCACTGCTCGAGCGGCACGAAGCGCGTCGGGCCGTCGCAGCGCCAGCAGACGCCGCCCTCGGCCTGGGTGCGCGCGAGCACCGTCTGGCATGAGTCGCACCAGTCGACATGGCGGGTCTGGCGGAAGATCAGGTCGTGCTCGTAGAGCAGCAGGAACAGGTACTGCGTCCACTGGTAGTGCTGCTCCTCGCACGTGACGAAGGAGCGCTCCCAGTCGAACGAGACGCCGAGCGCCGAGAAGTCGCGGCGGAAGTTCTCGCAGCACTGCTCGACCCACTCCGCCGGCGTGATCCCGCGGCGGATCGCCTCCAGCTCGGACGGCAGCCCGAACGCGTCGAAGCCCGTCGAGAAGAGGATCGCGTCGCCCTGCGCACGCCGGAAGCGCACGAACGCGTCCGAGACCGAGTAGATGCGCGCGTGGCCGAGGTGGGCATTGCCCGACGTGAACGGGCACGACGGGAACACGTAGCGGATGGGGCGGGCGGGATCGGTTTCCGCGTAGGGATCGGGGGTGGCGAAGGTCCTCTGCTCGCGCCAGGCCGCCTGCCAGCGCTCGTCGAGGATGGCGGCAACGTAGCCGCCGGGAGCATCGTTGAGATCGGCCTCGTCTGCCGGCGGCACGGCTCTCCCCCAATTACACACAGATCCGAAGATCGAAAATCAGTACGCCCGACGGGACTCGAACCCGTATCTCTGGCTTGAAAGGCCAGTACTCTCCAGGAAATTTGCGGTCTGGGACGCACGCAATCACGTTGCCCGAAGGCAGCCAGACACCGGAAAAAGACAAGCTCCCCCGGCTTGATGTCTGACGCGCGAAGCGCGTGCGGATCCCCCGATTATTTCCTTTGACCGTTTGAGCTACGGGCGCATGCGGTCTTTCGCGGCCAACCATAGGCACGCTGTTCGCGGCTTGTCAAGTAGACCTCGGCCGCTAAGCTGTCCCCCACGGTCGCCCGCGGGGACGGACGGCCGCAAACGCAAAGGGGGACGGGACGGGATGGTCTCGGCGTCGATCATCGAGTGCATCGGCGGCACGCCGCTGGTGCGCCTGCGACGGCTGTTCAAAGACGGACCGCAGGTATACGCGAAGCTCGAGCTGCTCAATCCGGGCGGCTCGGTCAAGGACCGCCCGGCCCGCTACATCATCGAACGCGGCCTGCGCGACGGGACGATCGCCCCCGGCGCCACGATCGTCGAGAGCTCGTCCGGCAACTTCGGCATCGCGCTCGCGATGGCCGCGCGCATCTACGAGCTCGACTTCGTCTGCGTCGTCGACCCCAGAATCGCGCCGCTGAACTTGCGCATCCTCAAGCAGCTCGGCGCACGCGTGGAGATGGTGCAACGGCCCGACCCGTACGGCGGCTACCTCCACACGCGCCTCGAGCGCGTGCAGGAGCTGCTCGCCGAGATACCGGACGCCTACTGGATCGACCAGTACGCCAACGAGCAGAACGCCCGCTGCCACTACGACGGCATCGGCACGGAGATCGTCGAGGCGCTGTCGGAGGAGCCGGTCGACGTGTTCGTCGCCGCCGTCAGCACGTCGGCGACGCTGATGGGCGCCGCCCGGCGCCTGCGCGAGGCGTGGCCGTCGATCCGCATCGTGGCGGTCGACGCGCAGGGCTCGGTCATCTTCGGCGGCCCCGCCAGCAGACGCTCCCTTCCCGGCATCGGCTCCAGTCGCACGCCGGAGCTGCTGTGCGAGGAGGAGGTCGACGAGGTGCTCTACGTCGACGACTTCGACTCCGCGCGCGCCTGCCGCGAGCTGCTGCGGGGTGAGGGCATCCTCGCCGGCGGCTCGTCGGGCGCCGTGATCGCGGCCGTACAGCGCATCGTGGCGGACCTGCCGCGCGGCGCGCGCGTCGTCACGGTCCTGCCCGACCGCGGCGAGCGCTACATGGACCTCGTCTACGACGACGAGTGGGTCGAGGCGCATCGTCCGGCCGTCCCGGAGCCTGCTCCCGCGCCGGTGCGGACGACGCCCCCCATCGTCGCGCTAACTCCGACACCCTGAGAGGTCGCCATGACTTCGACCCAGACCGGACCCGCGGCGACGCCCGCGGGGCAGCCGCCGGGCGAGCCGACGGCCGGAGACATCCTCTACCTCAACCGCCGCGACGTGCGAGCCGCGATGGGCTCCTCGATCCGCGGCTACGTCGATGCGCTGCGCACGGCGCTCGCGCTGCACGCCGAGGGTCGCACGGCGCAGCCGCTCAAGCCCTACCTGCGCTGGCGCGAGAGAGGGCACATCGCGGACCGCATCATCGCGATGCCGGGCTACGTCGGCGGCGAGCAGGCGATGGCCGGGATCAAGTGGATCGGCTCCAAGCACGACAACCCGACAGCCCGCGGGATCCCGCGTGCAAGCGCGGTGATCGTGCTCAACGACCCCGAGACGCACTTCCCGATCGCGGTCATGGAGGGCGGCGAGATCAGCGGCATGCGGACCGCCGGCATCACGATCCTGGCGGCGGAGTACCTCGCGCGGGCCGGCTTCGAGTCGGTGGCGCTCGTCGGCTGCGGGTTCATCGGCCGCCTCCACGCGCTCGGGCTGCTCGAGTCGTTCCCCGCGATCCAGCGCGTGCTGCTGTACGACCACCAGCGCGAGGCCGCCGAGCAGCTCGCCGGGGAGATCGCGCGCAACGGGCTCACGGTGACGGTGTGCGACACCGCCGAGGAGGCGGTGTGCCGCGGCGAGCTCGTCGTGCCGTGCACCGTGACGGCGAAGCCGTACATCGAGCTCGACTGGCTGATGCCGGGCGCGTTCGTGAGCAACATCTCGATCATGGACGTGAAGCCCGACGTCTACCTCGGCGTCGACAAGCTGCTCGTCGACGACTGGGAGCAGGCGAACCGCGAGAGAAAGACGATCAACCAGCTCGTCCTCTCGGGTCGCCTGAGACGCGAGGACCTGCACGCCGAGCTCGGCGACGTCGTGCGAGGTCAGCGCCCCGGCCGAACCGACCCGGACGAGCGCATCCTGCTCAACCCGATGGGCATGGCGATCGAGGACGTCGCGTGCGCCGCGGCCGTGTACCGCAGCGCCCGCGCGCAGGGAGCGGGCACGTGGCTCACGCTGGGGTAGCCCCGGCGCTCGACGGCGTGCGCGAGCGCCACGGCGAGGTCTACGTGATCGTCGCGCCGCCGCGCACGGCGTCGACCGCCCTCGCCCGCATCCTGTGGAACCACGAGCAGGTCGGCTTCTACAGCCACGAGCCGTTCGAGGCGACGTGGTACCAGCACGCGCCGCTGGAGCGGGCGGCGGAGCTGCTGGCCGTGCCCGTGCCCGTCGCGGAGCTCGGCGGACGCGGCGGCGGACGGCAGCTGATCGTCAAGGAGATGACGTTTCAGGTCGGCGACGCCTTCCCGCTGCTGGCAGGGCTCGCGAC
>DATHEP010000518.1:0-3135 GCA_035318525.1 Conexibacter sp. | reverse complement strand
GAGCGCCGGATACACCGCCGTCTCGGACGGGCGACAGCCCTCGATCCGCTGCCCGAGGCGCTGGACCAGCTCATAGCCGTAGCCGGGGCGCTCGATCACCAGTCCCAGCACCGCGTGCTTCACCGACATGCCCGGTCTCCTCATCCGGCGTGCCCGAATGAACTGGACCGTACATTAATCCGCTAGGGGTGTGCTAGGGGGTAGACAGAATCCGGAGTGCTGTGCTAACGCGCGTGCCAGACCGGGGACCGCTTCTCGGCGAACGCGCGTGCACCCTCGCGGGCGTCCTCCGACGCTCTCACCGGTCCGACGATCTCCGCCTGCCGCGCCCACCGCTCGCCCTCCGACCAGCCCGGCGCCTCGACGAGCACGCGCTTCGAGGCGGCCAGCGCGAGCGGTGCGTTGGCGACGATCCGCTGTGCGAGCTCGAGCGCGACGGCGAGCGCCTCGCCGGGCTCGGCAAGGCGGTTCACAAGCCCGAGCTCGGCGGCGCGCTCGGCGTCGATCGGGTCGCCCGTGAGGGCGAGCTCCATCGCGATCGCGTACGGGATCCGTCGCGGCAGGCGCAGCAGCGCGCCTGCCGCCGCGACGAGGCCCCGCTTGACCTCGGGGATGCCGAGCTTCGCCCCGCGCGCAGCGACGACCAGGTCGCACGCGAGCGCGACCTCGAGCCCTCCGGCTACGGCGAAGCCCTCGATCGCGGCGATCAGCGGCTTGTCCGGCGGCCGCTCGACGATCCCCGCGAAGCCGCGCTCGGGCGTCGAAGGTCTCTCACCCCTGACGAACGCCTTCAGGTCCATGCCGGCGCAGAAGCCCTTGCCGGCGCCGGTGAGGACGCCGACGCGCAGCTCCGGCTCCGCGTCGAGCCGGTCAAGCGCGTCCGCGATGCCGCGCGCAACGGCCGCGTCGATCGCGTTGCGCTGGTCAGGGCGGTTGAGCGTGACGAGCAGGACCCCGTCACGCTCGTCGGTCAGGACGGGCGGTGCGTCGGACATGCGCCGCAGGCTAGTGCACGCGGCCGTAAGTTCTGCGTGGAATGGCGGGATGGATCGTCGTGGCTGACGTGACCGGCGGACGCAGCGCGTGCCGGTGGCACGTGCAAGTCCGACGGTCGCGTCAGGCGCGACGAGGCGCCCGCCAGACATGCAGAACTTACGGCCGCGTGTACTAGCGGCGCGTCAGACGAACAGCGTCAGGTCCGGCTCGCGCTCGCCCCGCAGGACGGCGAGCTCGACCTCGACGCAGACGATCCCGCGCGCCTCCGCGAGCACGCGCGCCTGCGGCTTGATCGCCTGCGCGGCGAGCACGCCGCGGCAGTCGGCCACCGCGGGGTCGAGGCGGATGCGGTCGAGGTAGCGCGTGAGCTGCTCGACCGCGTCGATCGTGCCGACGCGCTTGATCTCGACGGCGATCCAGTCGTCCTCGTCGTCGCGGCACATGAGGTCGACCGGGCCGATGTCGGTCGCCCACTCGCGCCGCACGAGCCGGAAGCCCTCGCCGCACCAGTGGGGCTGGTCGGCCAGCAGCTCCTGCAGGTGCGCCTCGACGCCGTCCTTCTCGAGCGCCGCCGCCTCCCCCATGTCGTGCGTCACGTCGGAGAGCACCTCGGCGATGTGGATGTCGAGCCGGTCCTCGGTGCCGTTCGCATGCTTGCGCACGACGATCAGGTCGTCCTGCTCCTCGATCACCGTCGGCGGCGTCATCCAGTTCTGCGGCTTGTAGCCGCCGGTGTCGGCGTGCACCATCACCGAGCCGTCCGACTTGACCATGATCAGCCGCAGCGCCTCCGGCAGGAGCGCGTCGAGTCGGCCCGTGTAGCGGACCTCGCAGCGGGCGACGATCAGGCGCACGTCTTCAAGGCTATGTCGACACGCGGACGCGGAGCCAGAAGGCGGCGATATTTTCAGTCTTATCCGGCTTTTTCCGTTTGCGGTAAGGCCGAGCTCGGCCCGGAGCCGCACGCGGCCAAGGACGTCGCGCGGCTGATGGGCCGCACGTCCGAGCAGCTCGGCCCCACGCGCTCTCGCCTCATCGAGAAGGGCCTGCTGTACACGCCCGCGCATGGACTCGCCGCGTTCACCGTCCCGCAGTTCGACCGCTACATGCGACGCGCGCATGCACTCGACCTCCGGCAGAGACGATGAGCGGCGCATCGGGCACCGCTTGCACCCGCCGCAAAGGCTCCTCTACCATGGAGGCGTCCGTACGACGACTTGGGGGAAGTCGCGCATATCCGGTTAAATGTGCGTCCTGTCGTATTCGTGTGACCGTGATCGCCACCGCTGACAACCAGAGCCGCTTGGCGGCATCTCCTGAGCGAAGACGCCTGTTCGCCGCGTCGCGAAGACGCACGTTCGTCGCGTCCCACTCGTGATGCGCGGCGCGGTGCTCGTGTCCGGAGGCTCGTAGGCCCCGGCCGGGCGGCGCCCGCATCGACCGCTCGTCAGCTTTCGAAACCAGGAGATCACACGCCATGTCCGCAACCGCCTCCAGCGCCTCCGCCTCGCTCCTCACGCCCGCGCCGCTCATCTGGCCCGAGCGCGACATCCACGCGCTGACCTCCGTCGACCTCGACCCGCAGATGCCGCGCGACGTCGAGGCGCTGCTCCCGCAGCTCCGCCAGCTCGCGGCGCTCGGCGACGCACTGCGGGCGCTGCAGGCGCTCGACGGCTCGTTCGTCCACGAGGACCATGCACGGGCGCTCGCCGAGGGCTCGGCGCGCCTGATGGAGGAGATCGCCGACTCGGGCGCCGTCTCGCCCGAACAGGTCGGGATGTTGCGCCGCCGCGCCGCCGCGCTCGCGGAGCTGCGCCACGACCAGGAGATCGCGCACGCCGAGGCGGCTCTCGCGACACCTCAGAACCTGACCGTGATCGCCGGCCCGATGTGCACGTTCCGCAACAAGACGCGCACGCCGCTGCATTCGGTCGTCGCCTGCACGGCGCACGCGGAGGGCGACGAGCTGATCGCCGGGCTCGACGCGTCCTCGGAGGCCGTCCTGCACGAGGCCAACGGCCACGCCGGCACGCCCGACGTGACCGTCGGCGGCGTGTTCGCGATGCAGGTCACCGATCTGATCGCGATGGGCGGCGAGTCGAACGCGTTCCCGAAGCACTTCGCCTACTTCCTGCCCGA
>DATHEP010000517.1:0-2256 GCA_035318525.1 Conexibacter sp. | reverse complement strand
GGCCACAGAGGGCTCCGGAAGCGGACGCTCTGATATAGACTCGTCGTCGCCATGACCGCGGCCCGCGTGCCCGGGTTCCTAGGCCGGACCAGCGAGCGCGAAGTGATCGACCGCCTGCTCGCAAACGCGCGCGGCGGTGTGAGCGACGTCCTGGTCATCCGCGGCGAAGCGGGCATCGGCAAGACGGCGCTGTTGCAGTACGCCACTCGTCAAGCCGCTGGCCTGCGTGTCGAGCACGTCACGGGAGCGGAGGCGGAGATGGAGTTGCCGTACGCCGGGATGCATCAGCTCTGCGCGCGCATGCTCCCGCGGCTCGACGCGCTTCCACGGCCGCAGCAGGACGGTCTGCGTGTGGCGTTGGGCCTCGCGTCCGGGCAGGTCCCTGAGCGGTTCCTGGTCGGATTGGCCGTGCTCGGCTTGCTGTCTGTCGTGGCCGAGGAGCGGCCGCTGCTCTGTCTGCTGGACGACGCTCAATGGCTGGACGCCGCCTCCGGGCTGATCCTCGGCTTCGTCGCGCGACGGCTGTTGGCGGAATCGGTGGCGATCGTGGTCGCCGTCCGCGAGCCGAGTGCCCGGCACGACTTCGACGGCCTGCCCGAGTTGGCGCTGCGCGGGCTGACCGCTGAGGATGCGCGCACCCTGCTCATGAGAGCCCTCCCGGGTCCGCTCGACGACCGCGTACGCGACCGCATCGTCGCCGAAACTCGCGGCAACCCGCTCGCTCTGCTCGATCTGCCGCGGAGCATCAGCGCAGCGGAGCTGGCAGGCGGCTTTGAGCTTCTCGCTGTGACAGACCTCCCGCGCCATCTCGAGGACCACTACCTCAAGCGCGCCGCTGAGCTGCCTGAGCCAACACAGCGACTGCTGCTGCTGGCCGCGGCCGAGCCGATCGGTGACGCGACGCTCGTCTGGCGCGCGGCTCACAGGCTCGGCATCGAAAGAAGCGCGCTCGGTCCTGCAGAAGACGCGCAGCTGGTGGAGATCGGAGCGCGTGTCCGCTTCCGGCATCCACTGGTGCGATCCGCGACATACCGGGCGGCTGTCGCTTCTCAGCGGCGAGCTGTGCACGGGGCGTTGGCGGAGGTGACCGATCCGGATACCGATCCCGATCATCGGGCGTGGCATCGCGCGCACGCGGCGGTGGCTGTTGACGAGGCGGTGGCCGGCGAGTTGGAGCGCTCGGCCGACCGGGCGCAGGCGCGTGGGGGCGTGGCGGCGGCTGCGGCGTTCCTGGCGCGCGCGGCCGAGTTGACGCCGGATCCGGCGGAGCGGGGGAGGCGGGCCCTGGCTGCCGCGCAGGCGAAGTTCGATGCTGCGGCATCGGACGCGGCGCTCGAGCTGCTGGCGACCGCCGAGCTTGCCCCGCTCGACGAGCTTCAACGCGCCCGGTTGGAGCGGTTGCGCGCGGCGATCGCGTTCAACCGCACGCGCGGCAGGAACGCTCCGGCGCTGTTGCTCGATGCCGCCCGGCGCCTCGAACCACTCGCCCCCGCGATGGCTCGCGAGACCCATCTCGAGGCGATGGCGGCGTCGATGTTCGCCGGTCGCCTCGGCGGCACACCCAGCATCCGCGAGGCTGCCGAGGCCGCTCTGGCTGCGCCGGCGCGGCCGCAGCCGCCACGCGCGATCGACCTGCTCCTCGACGGCTTGGCGACGAGGTTCACCGAGGGCTACGCGGCCGGTGTGCCGGCGCTCCGGACCGCGCTGGACGCGTTTCGCCGCGTGGAGGAGTTGACCGCACGCGACGTGCGTTGGCTCTGGCTGGCGTGTCGCCTCGCGCAGGATCTCTGGGACGACGAGCTCTGGTACGTGCTCGCGACGAGCGCGGTGCGCGTCGCGCGGGAGACGGGCCCGCTCAGCCTGCTCCCGATCGTGCTCACGTATCGCGCGGCCCTCCATGTTCATGCGGGAGCGTTCGTTCCCGCTACGGCGCTGATCGAGGAGGTCGACGCCATCACGGTCGCGACCGACATGGCACCTGTGAAGTACGGGGCGCTGATGCTGGCCGCGTGGAGGGGCAACGAAGCCGAAGGGTTCGAGCTGATCGAGGAGTTGACGGTCGGCGTGAGGGAGAGAGGCGAGGGCATGGCGCTGGGCATCAACGAGTGGGCGGCCGCCCTGCTGTACAACGGGAACGGCCGCTACGCCGAGGCGCTCGCGGCCGCCCGGCGAGGCTGCGAGCACGACGATGTGGGACTCTTCGCGTGGTCCCTCGTCGAGCTGATCGAGGCAGGCGTCCGCTCCGGCGCGACGGAC
>DATHEP010000516.1:0-2405 GCA_035318525.1 Conexibacter sp. | reverse complement strand
ACGGCCCGGAACCGGGCGATAGACCGGATACGGCGCGACCGCACGCTGATCGAGAAGTACCGCCTGCTCGACGTGCCCGAGGCAGTGGAGGACATCGTGGAGCCGACGACATTCCCCGACGAGCGGCTGGAGCTCGTCTTCACCTGCTGCCATCCGGCGCTCGCGCTCGACGCCCAGGTCGCGCTCACGCTGCGCACGCTCGGCGGGCTGAGCACGGAGCAGATCGCGCGCGCCTTCCTCGTTCCGGAGGGGACGATGGCGAAGCGGCTCGTGCGCGCGAAGCACAAGCTGCGCGCGGCGGGCATCCCGTTCCGCGTGCCGCCCGACCACCAGCTCCCCGACCGCCTCGCCGCGGTGCTCGCGGTCGTCTACCTGATCTACAACGAGGGCTACTCCACGCCGGCGAGCCCGCCGACAGCCGCGCTCGTCGCCGAGGCGATCCGGCTCGGCCGCGCGCTCGCCGAGCTGATGCCCGACGAGCCGGAGGCGCACGGCCTGCTCGCGCTGATGCTGATCAACGACGCGCGCCGCGCCGCGCGCGTCGCGGCCGACGGCGCGCTCGTGCTGTTGGCGGACCAGGACCGCTCGCTGTGGGATCACGACCAGATCGCGGCGGGTCGCACCGCGCTCGACCGCGCGCTCGCGCTCGGCGGCCGCGGCCCCTACGTGCTGCAGGCGGCGCTCGCGGCGCTGCACGCCGAGGAGCCGCAGGACTGGCCGCAGATCGCGGCGCTCTACGGCGAGCTGGCGCGCCGTACCGACTCGCCGGTCGTCGAGCTCAACCGCGCCGCCGCCGTTGCGGAGGCGGGCGACGCCGCGGCCGCGCTCGCGCTCGTCGACGGCCTGGAGATCGACGGCTACCACTACCTGCCGGCGACGCGCGCTGAGCTGCTGCGCCGTCTCGACCGCGTCGACGACGCGCGCGCCGAGTACGAGCGCGCGCTGCGGCTCGTTCGCTCCGACGAGGAGCGGCGCTTCCTGGAGCGGCGGCTGCGGGAGCTGGCAGGATGAAGGGCGTGCGGCTGCGCCGGGCGAGACAGGCGGACGTCCCGCGGCTGGCGGAGGTCGCCCGGGCCGCGTACGGGCGCTACGTCCCGCGCATGGGCCGACCGCCGCGGCCGATGGTCGAGAGCTACGGCGCGGTCGTCGCGCGCCACGACGTGACTGTCGCCGTGCGTGACGGCGCGGTCGTCGGGCTCGTCGTGCTGGTCCCCGACGACGCGGAGGGCTTCCTGCTCGACAACGTCGCAGTCGATCCGGCGCACCACGGGACCGGTGTCGGGCGCGCGCTGCTGGAGCACGCCGAGCACGAGGCGCGCCGCGCCGGCTTCGACTCGCTCTACCTCTTCACGCATGAGCTGATGACCGAGAACCAGGCGCTCTACGCGCGCATCGGCTACGTCGAGTTCGACCGCCGCCAGCATGGCGACGCGCTGCTCGTCTACATGCGCAAGCAGCTCGCCTGAGCACTCGCTCTTGACATATGCCGATATAGGTATATATTAATCGCCATGGCACGGGCAGCGACCACCACTGACGCGTTCAACGCGGTTGCCGAGCCCCGGCGGCGGGAGATCCTCGACGTCCTCGCCGGCGGTGAGCGGTCCGTGAACGACCTGGTGGAGCAGCTCGGGCTGGCGCAGCCGCTGGTCTCCAAGCACCTGCGGGTGCTGCGGGAGGTGGGACTGGTCGAGGTGCGCGAGCAGGGACGTCAGCGGCTCTACAGCCTCAACGGCCCGGCGCTGAAGCCCATTCACGACTGGGTGAAGGACTTCGAGCGGACGTGGTCGGAGCGGTTCGACGAGCTGGACGTCGTGTTGGAGGAACTCAAGGCGAAGGAGCAAGGAGATGCCCACGATGGCTAGCAGCGGCACGGCGAAGGTCACGCTTCCGGCGGACGACCAGATCCTCATCACGCGCGAGTTCGACGCGCCCAAGCACCTCGTGTACGAGGCGTGGACGACGCCCGAGCTGGTGAAGCGTTGGTGGAGCGGCAAGCGCGGCACGGTGACGCTCGCGGAGATCGACCTGCGCGTCGGCGGCAGATGGCGCTACGTGATGACCGCTGGCGAGGGCGGCTTCGAGGTCGGCTTCCACGGCGAGTACCGCGAGCTCGTCCCCAACGAGCGGATCGTCTCGACCGAGGTGTTCGAGGGCCTGCCAGACCACGGGATCCCCGGCGGCGAGTCGCTCAACACGCTCACCCTCACCGAGGTCGACGGCCGCACGACGCTCGCGGTGCACGTGCAGCACAGAAGCAAGGAGGACCGCGACGGGCACATCAACTCGGGCATGGAGGGCGGCATGCAGGAGTCGATGGACGCGCTCGAGCAGGTCGCGATCTCGCTGGCCTGATCGACGGGCCAGGACCGGCGGCCCACGCCGCGCTGGCGCGGACGCCGCCG
>DATHEP010000515.1:0-3375 GCA_035318525.1 Conexibacter sp. | reverse complement strand
TCGAGCTGATCGGCTACCGGCGCTTCGGCCACAACGAGGCTGACGAGCCCGCCTACACGCAGCCCGAGATGTACGCGCGGATCAAGGACCACCCGACCGCGCCCGCGCTCTACGCACGTCAGCTGATCGAGGCCGGCGTCGTGACGCAGAACGAGGTCGACGAGCTCACCGACGCCGTCTGGAAGCAGCTCAGCGAAGAGCACCAGCAGCTGAAGGCGCGCCTGTCGGCCGCGACGCAGGTCGAGCAGGGCACCGGCGAGTACCAGCTCGACCGCTCGCCCTCGCCGGACGTCGCGACCGCCGTCGACGCCGACCGCCTGCGCCAGCTCAACGAGGAGCTGCTGCGCGTGCCCGAGGGCTTCTCCGTGCACCCGAAGCTCAGACGCCCGCTCGAGCAGCGGCGCGAGGCGATGGGCGCCGAGGGCGGCATCACGTGGGCGCATGCCGAGCAGCTCGCGTTCGCCTCGCTGCTGACCGAGGGGACCCCCGTGCGCCTGACCGGACAGGACGCCGAGCGCGGCACGTTCAGCCAGCGCCACCTCGTGCTGCACGACCCCAAGACGGGGCAGGAGTGGTGCCCGATCCAGCACCTGCCGAACGCGACCGCGCCGATGGAGCTGCACAACAGCCCGCTGTCGGAGATGGCGGCGCTCGGCTTCGAGTACGGCTACTCGCAGGAGGGCCCGGAGACGCTCGTGCTGTGGGAGGCGCAGTTCGGCGACTTCGTCAACAGCGCGCAGGTGATCATCGACCAGTTCATCATCTCCGGCCTCGCGAAGTGGGGCCAGAGCTCGCGCCTGACGCTGCTGCTGCCGCACGCCTACGAGGGCTCGGGTCCGGAGCACTCCTCCGCACGGCTCGAGCGCTGGCTGCAGCTCGCCGCCGAGGGCAACATCCGCGTCGCGTACCCCACCACGCCGGCGCAGTACTTCCACCTGCTGCGCCGCCAGGCGAAGATCGCCAAGCAGCGGCCGCTCGTCGTGATGACGCCGAAGTCGCTGCTGCGCCTGCCGCAGGCGACGAACCGCATCGAGCACCTCTCGGACACGCAGTTCTACCCAGTGCTGGCGGAGCCGCGCGTGGACAACGAGAAGGTCACGCGCCTGATCCTCTGCAGCGGCAAGGCCTACTACGACCTCGTCGGCGACGACATGCGCAAGGACAACGAGGGCGTCGCGATCGGCCGCGTCGAGCTGCTCTACCCGTTCCCGCAGTCGCAGATCCTCGAGCTCGTCGGCAGCTACCCCAACCTCAGAGAAGTCGTCTGGCTGCAGGAGGAGCCGCGCAACATGGGCGCCCGCGCGCACATGTCCCCGCGCCTCATGCAGATCCTCCCGCGCGAGATGAAGTTCGGCTACATCGGCCGTCCCGAGCGCGCCTCGACGGCCGAGGGCTACCCCGCCGCGCACGCGCAGGAGCAGCGCCGCATCGTGACGACCGCTTTGGACCTGTCGCGCCCTGTGGGCATGTATCCGCAGAAGCTCCCCGGCGAGCGCTAGCCGACGGCGTCGGCATCCCGTCATGCTGCGTCCTCGTCGGCTCGCGTACGAAGTACGCCACACCGGCTGCGTCCTTGCCTGACGGGCGCCGACACCCGTCGGACCGCGAGGCGCTGATCCTCGACCGCATCCGCGCGACGCCGGAGGGCTTCGTGCGCAGCTACGGCGACGTCTCGCCCGGCGCGCCGCGCGTGGCGGGCGCGGTCTTGTCGGCAGTGGGCGACGACCCGTCGGTGCCGTGGCACCGCATCGTGCGCGCCGACGGCTCGCTCGCGAAGGGCGCGCGCCAGCGCGCGCTGTTGGAGGCGGAGGGCGTCCCGTTCAGAGGAGAGCGGGTCGACATGCGCGCGGCGCGACTGCCGGAGTAGCGTTCGCGATCGCATGTGGCTCCAGCGCGAGATCCGGCTCGAGGCGCGACCGCGGGGCTTCCATCTCGTGACGCGCGAGGTGGTCGAGGCGCTGCCGGAGCTGGGCGAGCTGCGCGTCGGCCTGCTGCACGTGCACGTCCTGCACACGTCGGCGTCGCTGACGCTCAACGAGAACGCGAGCCCCGACGTGCGCCGCGACTTCGCCAGCTGGTTCGACCGCGCCGTGCCGGAGCGCGCGCCGTACTGGACGCACACGCTCGAGGGCGACGACGACATGCCGGCGCACGTCAAGTCCGCCCTGCTGGGGCCCTCGCTCACGCTGCCGATCGCCGGCGGCCGCCTCGCGCTCGGCACGTGGCAGGGGATCTACCTGTGCGAGCACCGCGACGCCGGCGGCCCACGGCGGCTCGTCGCAACCGCCTGGGGTGAGGCGGACGGCTGAGCGCCGTCAGCGCGCGGGTCGGTTGCCCGCGCGGCGGCGCAGGCCGTCGGCGAGCGCGGCGAGCCGCTCCAGCGGGCAGGCGGCGAAGCGCGCGCCGGCGGGCAGGCCGGCGTCGGCGAGGACGTCCCGCACGACCCCGCGCTCGGCGCCGCGGAAGCGCCCGAGCAGCTCCTCGACGGTCAGCGCCTGCCACGTCTCGACGGCGTCACCGACATCGAGCGCGGTCGCGAGCGCCGGCCAGCCGTGCTCGACGTCGAGCAGCCGTGCGGCGAGCAGCGCGCGGCGCGGGTCGGCGATCCCGCCCGCGAGGTCGGCCGCGGCCGCGTCGCGCACGGCCTCGTAGCCGACGTCGATCGCGCCGTCCGGCACGTGGCCCGCGAGCAGGTCGAGGTGCTCCGCGATCTCGACGCCCTCCGCGAGCGCGGCGATCACGCGCCGCACGTCGGTGGCCGTCAGCTCGAGCGCCGCGTCGGGCGGCATCCCGGCGTGCAGGTGCGGGCCGGCGAGCGTGATGCCGTCGAGCAGCAGCTCCTCGACACGACGGATCAGCTCGGACAGCTGGACGAGCGTCCAGCCAGCCTGTCCGGCATCGGCGACGGGCGCGTCGCTCATCGCACCCGGGACGCTGCCGCCGGCAGGGGACGGGAAAGGACCCTGCGATTCGAAGCCTTGAGCGCAGTCATCACCGAAAGCGGTCGCGACGAGCGATCCTCGGCGCGGGACCGCACACGACGCTACCCCTGCCGGCCAGCCGGTCAAACCCCTCGTTGTAAGTAGTTAGCGCTAGGGGTGAGCAGCTCGTGGCCTGCGCGCCCCTCCGCCTCACGCGTCGCCGAGCCCCTGCGCCGCGCGCATCATCCGCATGATCGGCATCTGAAACCGCGGCAGCGAGCCGGCCGCGCGCAGGATCTCGCGCGAGGCCGACCGCAGCTCGGGGCTGCGCGCGCTCGCCTTCGAGAGGTACATGGCGACCATCCCGGTCGTGATGAGCGCGTGGCGCTCGCCGTTGCGCAGCCGACGGGTGCCATACGCGGAGCGGAACACGATCTCGCAGAGCCGCTCGACC
>DATHEP010000514.1:0-6256 GCA_035318525.1 Conexibacter sp. | reverse complement strand
CGCCCTTACCTCGTCGAGCGAGCGCGACCAGTTCTCGGTCGAGAAGGCGTAGATCGTCAGCTCCTCGATCCCGAGCTCGACGGCGTCGCGCAGCCGCGCCTTCACGTTCTCCGCGCCGGCGCGGTGTCCCTCCGTCACCGACAGCCCGCGCTGCTCCGCCCAGCGGCCGTTGCCGTCCGTGATGATCGCGACGTACCGCGGACGGGCGTCGGCTTCGTCGGCTTCGGGCACGGTCACGGTCGGGCAGGGACCCTCAAACCTCGAGGATCTCTTCCTCTTTGTGCTTCAGCAGCCCGTCGAGCTCGGCGACCTTCTCGTCGGTCAGCTTCTGCAGCTCCCCCTCGGCGCGGTGCTCGTCGTCCGAGCCAGCCTCGCCGGCGTCGCGCAGCTCGCGCAGGTCGTGCATCACGTCGCGGCGGATGTTGCGGATCGCGATGCGGCCCTCCTCGGCGATCCCTCGCACCACCTTCACGAGCTGCTTGCGGCGCTCCTCCGTCAACTCGGGGATCGCCAAGCGGATCAGGTTGCCGTCGTTGTTCGGCGTCAGGCCGACGTCGGATTCGAGGATCGCCTTCTCGATCGCCTTGATCGAGCCCTTGTCGTAGGGCTGGATCGACAGCAGGCGCGCTTCCGGCGCGCCGATCGTCGCAAGCTGCTTGAGCGGCGTCTGCGCGCCGTAGTACTCGACCATGATGCGATCGAGCAGGGCGGGCGTCGCACGGCCGGTGCGGACGGAGCCGAACTCGTGGCGGGTCGACTCGACCGACTTCGACATGCGCTCGCGCGCGTCTTCAAGCAGCTCTTCGATCATGACCTCACCAGGGTTCCGACGCGATCCCCGCACACTATCCGGTCGATGTTCGTCTCGTCGGACATGTTGAAGACGACGATCGGAAGTCTGTTCTCCATGCAGAGCGTGAGCGCGGTCGTGTCCATCACGCGCAGACGCCGCTCGACCGCCTCCATGTGCGTGATCTCGGGGATGAACTCGGCGGAGGGGTCGGTCGCCGGGTCGGCGGTGTAGACGCCCTCGACCCCGTTCTTCGCCATCAGGATCACCTCGGCGTGCATCTCCGTCGCGCGCAGCGCCGCAGCCGTGTCGGTCGTGAAGAACGGGTTGCCGGTGCCGGCCGCGAAGATCACGACGCGCCCCTTCTCGAGGTGGCGCATCGCGCGGCGGCGGATGTACGGCTCGGCCACCTCCGAGACGGCGATCGCCGACAGCACGCGCGTCGGCACGCTCTCCTTCTCGAGCGCGTCCTGCAGCGGCAGCGCGTTCAGCAGCGTCGCGAGCATGCCCATGTAGTCGCCGGTCGCGCGGTCCATGCCGGCGGCCGCGCCGGACACGCCGCGGAAGATGTTGCCAGCGCCGACGACGACGCAGACCTCGACGCCACGCCCGTGCACGCGCGCGATCTGGCGCGCGATCGCCTGGATCCGCTCCGGGTCGGCGCCGTACTCCTGGCCGCCGAGCAGCGCCTCCCCAGAGAGCTTCACGAGGACCCGCCGGTAGGCGGCGGTCGGTTCGGGGTCAGTCGCCAACGGCGAACCGCGTGAAGCGGCGGATCACGATGTTCTCGCCCGTCTTGGCGGCGAGCGCGGCACGAAGCTCCTCGATCGTCTGGCCGTCGTACTTCTCGCCGTTGACGTGCGCCTGCTTGAGCAGCACGACCTCCTTGAGCCAGGAGTCGACCTTGCCTCTGACGATGTTCGCCCGGATGTTGTCCGGCTTGTCGGCGAACTGCTCCTCGGCGATGCGCGTCTCGCGCTCGACGTCCTGCGTGGGCACGCCATCCTCGTCGACCGACACCGGGGCGGCAGCCGCGACATGCAGCGCGAGGTCCCTCGCGAACGCGACGAAGTCCTCGTTGCGGGCGACGAAGTCGGTCTCGCAGTCGACCTCGACGAGCACGCCGATCTTGCCGTTGGCGTGGATGTAGGACTGCACGGTGCCCTCGCCGGCCTCGCGCTCGCCGCGCTTCTCAGCCTTCGCGGCACCCTTCACGCGCAGCGCCTCGATCGCCTTCTCGATGTCGCCGTCGGCCTCGACGAGGGCCTTCTTGCACTCCATCATCCCTGCGCCGGTGCGGTCGCGCAGGGCCTTCACGTCCTGGGCGGTGATGCTCATGCGGTGGGCTCCCCCCCGGAGCCGTTGTCGTCGTCGGCCTTCCTCTGCTCGTCGGTCGCGGGCGCGGCCTGCTCGGTGGCGGTCGCCGCCGGCGCGCTCGCGGACTCGGCCGGAGCCTCCGGCTGCGGCGTGGCGGGCGCGGCTGGCTGCGCCGGCTCGGCGGGCGCGGGCGCAGCCGGCTGAGCGGGCGGTGCCGGAGCGGCCTGCGGGGCACTCGCCGCCGCGGGCGGCGTCGGCGCCGGGGCGGCGGCAGCGGCCTGCTGCGCGGCCTGCGCGGCGGCGGCCTGCTCAGCCGCGCGCTTGGCCTCCTCGGCCTCCTTGCGCGCCTGTTCCTCCGCCTCGCGCTTGGCCTTCTCCTCCGCTTCGCGCTTCGCGCGCGCCTCGGCCTCGATGCGGGCCTTCTCCTCCGCCTCCTTGCGCGCGCGCTCCTCCTCCTCGCGGAAGATGCGGTTGCCCTCGCCGATCACGTCGCCGAGCGCTCTCGCGATGACCGCGCACGAGCGGATCGCGTCGTCGTTGCCGGGGATCACGTAGTCGATCCCATCGGGGTCGCAGTTGGTGTCGACGAGGCCGATGATCGGGATCCGCAGCCGCTGCGCTTCGCGCACCGCGATCGCCTCGACTCTGAGGTCGACCACGAACATCGCGTCCGGGACGCGGCCCATGTTCTTGACGCCGCCGAGGTTCGCCTGCAGCTTCGCGAGGTCGGCCTGCGCGGCCATCCGCTCGCGCGTCGGCAGGAGCGCCAGCTGGCCCTCCGCCTCGTAGCGCTCAAGGTCGTGCAACCGCTTGATGCGACCGGAGATCGTGCCGTAGTTCGTCAGCAGGCCGCCGAGCCAACGGTGGTTGACGTACGGCATGCCGGACGCCTCGGCCGACTCCTTGACGGCGTCGCGCGCCTGCTTCTTCGTGCCGACGAACAGCACAATGCCGCCGCGATGGGCGAGCGCGGAGCTGAACTCGCGCGCCTCCCGCAGCAGCTCGTCGGTCTGCAGCAGGTCGATGATGTAGATGCCGGCCCGCTCGCCGAAGATGAAGCGGCGCATCTTGGGGTTCCAGCGGCGCGTCTGGTGGCCGAAGTGGACGCCGGCCTCCAGCAGCTCCTTGATGCCAACTTGAGCCACGGTGGTGCTCCCTTGAATGGTGGTGCGGATCCCGGCCGGAGGCGTCGCGTTCCCGGCGCACGATGTGCCGGGCAGGGCCGCGAGCCCCGGATCGACCGGGGTAGACGACTGATTCGCCGGGATTCTAGACGCTTCCGCCGCCCGCCCCGGCCTCCAGGCGCTGCAGCACCGTCGCGAGGTCGGGAGGGAGCGGCGAGGACACGTCGACCGGCGCGCCGCCGACCGGGTGCAAGAACGCCAGGCGGGCCGCGTGCAGGAACTGGCGCTGCAGGCCCAGCACGCCCGGCGTGCCGTACTCCGGGTCACCCGCGACCGCGTGGCCGATCGCCTGCAGGTGCACGCGGATCTGGTGCGTGCGGCCGCTCTCCAGCGTCACCCGCAGCAGCGCAAACGCGGCGAACGCGCGCTCAAGCGCGAAGTGCGTGCGCGCCTCGCGCGGGACGTCGGTGTCCGTCGACATGCGGGTGCGCACGCGCCGGTCGCGCCCGATCGGGGCGTCGACCGTGCCGCTGCGCGCGGGCGGGCAGCCCTCCACGAGCGCGCGGTACTCGCGCCGCAGCTCGCGCCGGCGGATCAGCTCCTGCAGCTCGCGGTGGACGGCCTCCGACTTCGCGACGACGAGCAGCCCAGAGGTGTCGCGGTCGAGGCGATGGACGATCCCGGCTCGCGCGGGGTCCTCGCCGCCGACCGCGCGCCCGGCGAGCGCCTCGGCCAGCGTCGCCCCGCGATGCCCGCGCGCCGGGTGCACGACGACCCCCGCCGGCTTGTCGACGACGAGCAGGTGCTCGTCCTCCCAGACGACTACGAAGGGCACCTCGACCGCCATCGGCGCACCGAGCGGCGCCTCCTCCGGCGCGATCTCGACCTGCTCGCCAGCGGTGACACGGTGGCGCTTCGGGCGCACCGAGCCGTCGACCGTCACGCGCCCGGCGTCGATCGCCCGCTGCGCGCTGCTGCGCGAGCCGAGCGGCTCGGCGAGCAGCTGGTCGAGCCGCTCCCCGGCCGCCTCGGCCGGAACGTCGATCCGCAGCGGATCCCCGCCGGCGCCGACCACGTCAGTCGGGTGCGGGCGCCGCGCGCTGGCCGAGCTCGAGCACGAGCACGAGCGCCAGGACGCCGCACGTGATCGCGATGTCAGCGACGTTGAACGCCGGCCAGTGGGGGAAGCGGACGAAGTCGGTCACGTAGCCCTGGTGCACGCGGTCGATCAGGTTGCCGAGCGCGCCGCCGAGCACGAGCCCGGTCGGCAGCCAGAGCAGCGGCCGGTCGGCGTGCCGCGCGAAGTACACGAGCAGCAGCGTCAGCGCCGCCAGCACGACCACCAGCACGAGCGTGCCCCCGCCCCCCAGGAAGCCGAACGCGACACCGCGGTTGTGGACGTTGACGAACGACAGTGGGCCGAGCACGTCGTTCTGCTGCCCGGGCACGATCGAGGCGCGCACGAGCGCCTTCGTGCCCTGGTCGAGCGTCAGCACGAGCGCGACGACGATGCCGGCCGCCGCCCAACGCGCGCCACGCGTCGCGGTGCTCGGCAGCGTTGCGGGCATCGGCCCCGCCCCCATCAGCCCTGGATCAGCCCGACGACGATCCGCCACACGATGATCAGCGCGAACGTCGCGACCATCGGGCTGAGGTCGAGCGGCCCGAACATCGGCAGGAACCGGCGGAAGATCCGCAGGTACGGCTCGACGACCTGGCGCAGGAAGTCGAACAGCGCGTTCGACCAGCGCGAGTACGGCGGCCGGATCCCGACCGAGAACATGATGCTGACGACGACGTAGGCGAAGATCAGGATCAGGTAGACGGTGAAGAGGGCGTCGACGTAACGGGCGACGTCGTCTCGCACGGCGGCGAAGACGACCGCGGTCGTCGCCGTCACCGTCTCCCCCCGTGCACGGCCGCCTCGGCCGCCGCGTCGAACGCCGCGCGCAGGCCGCCCTCCTCCAGCGCCGCGAGGCCGCGGGCGGTCACTCCTCCCGGCGACGTCACGCTGCGCCGCAGCCCGAGCGTGTCGTGGCCGCGCGCGGCAAGCAGCGCCGCGGATCCCTCCGTGGTCGCCGTCGCCAGCTCGACCGCCAGCGCGGGCGGCATGCCGAGCCGCACTGCCGCGTCGACCTGCGCCTCGACGAACAGCGACACGTACGCGGGACCGGCGCCCATCACCGCAGTGGCGACGTCGATCAGTCTCTCGGGGACGGTCACCACCGTGGCGATCCGCTCCAGCAGCTCAGCGATCCGCGGGCTCGCGTCGCTCTCCGCCGCGAGGCAGATCACGCCTCTGCCGATCTCGACGGCGACGTTGGGCATCAAGCGGATGACCCCGGACGCCTGCGGATACGCGTCACGCAGAGCATCGAGGGGGACGCCCGCGAGGATCGAGACGATCGTGGTCTCTCTCTCGTTGCCCTCCAGCTGCGCCGCCACGACCGTCAGCTGATCCGGCTTGTGGCAGAGGAAGACGACGTCGGCCGCACCTGCCAGCTCGGAGTTCGAGCCGGCGACCTCGCCGCCCAGCTCCGCGACGAGCGCCTCCGCCTTGCCGGGGATCGCGTCCGTGCACAGCACGGGATCGCCCCATCCACGCGCGAGCGCGGACGCCATGTTGCCTGCTCCGATCAGTCCGACGCGCATGGGACCGGAAGCGTACCGGCGAGGCGGCGGCGTCCGCCCGCCGCCTAGCTCTGGTTGAAGAAGCCCTTCTCGATCAGCCTCGCGCGCTCCTCGGCGGAGACCTCGACGTTGCGCGGCGTGAGCAGGAAGACCTTGTCGGCGATCCGCTGCATGCCGCCGTCGAGCGCGTAGGTGAGGCCAGATGAGAAGTCGATCAGGCGCTTCGCCAGATCCGTGTCGGAGCCCTGGAGGTTGAGGATGACGGGAATCTGGTCCTTGAACTTGTCGGCCACGTCCTGCGCGTCGTTGAACGACTTCGGCACGACGAGGTGCACGCGCACGTCGCGACCGTTCGTGGCGCGGCCTGCGCCCGATCCGCCCACCGGCCGCAGGA
>DATHEP010000513.1:0-4310 GCA_035318525.1 Conexibacter sp. | reverse complement strand
ACGGAAGACGCGGAACTGTCGGACGACGTGCGCGATAGATTCATGGCGCAGAGCGAGACCGGACGCCTCCTGATCACGCTGTGCTATCTCAACACGGCGCTGGTGAATTCGCGCCTGGAAAGAAGACAGAGCCCGGAAATGCAGGCGTACTACCAGGGACTCTACGAACACTACCAGCCGCTCATCGCGGAAATCATGGCGAATCCGGCCTCGACGAGAACGATCACCAGATTGGACGGCGAAAACTACTTCGACCTGCTCGAAGCGCTCCAGGCCGGCGGCATACTGAGATCCGAAGAGAGACTCGCCGCCTACAACCTCGGCAGAACGTGGGAAGAAACGATCCTCGGGATGGGCCGAGATGAGCTCCAGGGATTCATGAACACGTATTCCTGCCTCGCCTCGGTCCGCAACGCCTCGCTGGAAATGAGAGCGGTCACGCAGCAGGGGCCGGCGATAGTGATGGGGGCCCATTGAGTGACGCCACCGCGGAGGAGACGGGATCGGTCGCGTTCGATCCCGTCGCCTTCGCAAAGCAGGTCAGCGAGCGGATCCGCTCGCTGACCCGGAGCCTGGGGCCCGAGCTGGAGCCGGTCGTCGCCGGCCTCGTCGAACGTCCCGGCAAGCGGCTGCGCTCGCAGCTCGTCGCGCACTGCGCGTCGCTCGGCGAAGCGAGCTCGCAGAAGGTGGTGCGGGCCGGGGCCGTCGTCGAGCTGCTGCAGGTCGCCTCGCTGCTGCACGACGACGTCGTCGACCAGGCGGAGACCCGCCGGCACGCGCCGTCGGCGCACGTCGCGCACGGCGTCGAGTCGGCGCTGCTGGGCGGCGTCGCGTGCTTCGCGCTCGCAGGCCTCGAGGCGGCTGAGCTGGGCGGGCCGGCGAACCGCGTGACGAGTCGCGCGGTCGCGGACCTGTCGCGCGGCGAGATGCTCGACGTCGAGCGGGCGTTCGACGTCGAGCTGAGCGCCGCCGACTATCTCGCCGTCGTCGAGGGGAAGACCGCGCCGCTGTTCCGCGTGAGCTGCGAGCTGGGGGCCGTGGTGGCCTATCTCCCGACGGAAGTCAGCCGTGCGGTCGCGGCGTTCGGCGCCGATCTCGGCGTGGCATTCCAGGTGCTCGACGACTGCCTCGACATCGAGGCGGCGGGCACGGGCAAGCCGGCGGGCCGCGACATGGCGCTCGGGCTCCTCGGTGCGCCGGTCCTGTGTGCGCTGCAGGCCGCCGACGACCGCGAGCTGGCCGACGTGCTGCTGTCCCCGGAGTTCGACGGCAGCGACATGAGCCAGGTCTGCGAGCTGGTCGAGCGCCACGGCGGGATCGCCGCGGCGCGCGCGCTGGCGGCCGAGCGGATCGAGCGCGCGCTCGACGCCCTGGAGGCCGTCCCCGCCGGCCCGGGTCGCGATCGGCTCGAGGCGATCGCACAGCAGCTGGTCGGAGCGCCGGCGTGACGAGAGCGAGAGCGTTCACGAGCGACGGGAGCGAGCCGCCCCTGCTCGACGTCGCCGTGATCGGCGGCGGCCCCGCCGGCTGCTCCGCCGCCATCCGGCTGGCGTCCGGCGGCCTGGACGTCGCGATCGTGAACGACGCGTCCGGGACGCAGTCCAACTTCGACGTGCTGCTGACCTCTGTGTCCGCGCAGGCGCTGCGCGAGACGCCCACGCTCGAGCTCGCCGTCCACCAGGCGATCGAGACGATCCGCCTGCGCATCCCGGGGCGCCCCCTGCGGACGATCGACGACGTGGGCGCGTTCAGCCTCGGCCGCGGCGTCTTGAACGACGCGCTGTTCTTCGCCGCGATGTCGCTCGGGGTGCGGCTTCGCGCCGACACCGCTACCGCGATCGACCGCGCCGAGTGGGGCTTCGAGATCCACAGCGCGGAAAAGCGCACGCCGCTGCGCGCGCGCCACTTGATCCTCGCCGGCGGCGGCGGGGGCCTCGGCGCGTCTCCGGCGGCGGACGGCACCGACACCGACGACGGCGCACGACGGGCGCTGGCCGTCGCGGCGCGCTGCGCGGGCGAGTCCTCGCCCGGCGACACGGGCATGGAGATGGTCTTCGTCCCGCCCGACGCGACCGCGCTGCGCACGCCCGCGCTCAGCGTGTGGGCGGTTCCCGGTCCGGCGGAGGGGACGTTCACGGTGCGCGTCGCCGTCAGCAACTACGAGGGCGAGGACCACGAGGCCCTGCTCGCGCACGGCCTCGACGCGCTGCGCGCGGAGGCGCCCGGATTCGGCGAGCTGAGACCGATCGGCCCGCTCGTGGCGGGCGAGCTCGACACCGGCTACTCGCGGCTGCGTCTCGAGGACGCCGAGGGCCTGCTCGTCGGCGACGCGGCCGGGCTCGTCAACCCGTTCACCGGCGAGGGGCTGAGCTACGCGCTGGAGAGCGGGGCGCTGGCGGCCGCGGCGGTGCTGGCGCATCGCGACAAACCGGCGGCCGCGCAGCACGCGTACGTGCGCCGCATCGACTTCCTGTTCGCCGGGAACGTCGAGGCGTCGCGCCGCGCCGTCCGCCGCGACCACCTCGCGTGGCGCTTCCTGTCCGACGCGGCGGAGAGCGACCATCCCTTCCTGGCCAAGGGGCGCCGGGCGATCCTGCTGCCGGAGGGGCTGAGAGGGATCACGGACCCGCTGATCGCGCAGCTCGACTCGCAGTTGCAGGCGCTGGCGGGCCCGTTCCTGGTCGCCTGCGACGAGGTGATGGTCTCGACGATCCGCGACGACTGGCCGTTCCTGGCGCGGATGGCCGTCAGCGGCGCCGGGAGAAGCGACGAGCGGCTGCGGCCGGCGCTGCTGATGCTCGGCGCGGCGCTCGCCGCGGGCGGAGAGCTCGACGTGCGCTGCGCAACGCTCGGCGGCGGCCTCGAGCTCGCGATGATGGGCGCGCTCGCGTTCCTCGGCGCCGCGCCCGACGTGCAGGAGCAGCGCGGCCTCGACTGGTCCCAGGTCAGCATCGTCGTCGGCGGCGACTTCCTGCTGGGGCAGGCGGCGCGCCTGATCGCCACGTTCGGTCCCACGGTCTCGTGGGCCTTCGCGGAGTGGCTCGCCGACCTCGCCACCCTGCGCGCGCAGCGCATCGCCGGGTGTCCCGGCGTGCCGGCCGACGCGACGAGCGCGGCCCTGTACGAGTTCCCGGCTCGCCTCGGCGCCGAGCTCGCGGGCGCCGATGCAACGACCGTCGAAGCGCTGCGTGACTTCGGCTCGGAGTGCGGGCGCGCGTTCCTCCACGTCGACGAGGTGCTCGCGCTCACCGGCCGTCGCACGCGGCTCGACACGACGCTCGAGTTCTTGGCGGCAAACCGGCTCGCGACCGACGGCATCGCGCCGGACGAGGCCGCGCGGACAGCCGAGCAGGTGACGGCGGCGCGAGCGGCGACGGCGCAGGCCGAGCAGCAGGGAAGGGCGGCCGTCGAGCGGCTGTCGGGCTCGCCCGGTCGAGAGCTGCTGGAGGCGTTCCTCGTGGGCGTCTGCGGCCCCGCGCAGGTCTGATGAGCGGGCGCTCGATGACCTTCCGCTAGTCGCGCGGCGTATGCCGCCGGTGCAGCATCAGGTCGTTGCCGTCGGGGTCGGTGAACAACGCCATGTGGCAGACGCCCGTGTCGACGATGTCGCCCGTGAACGCGACGCCTTTGGCCTCGAGGTCTGCGCGCGCGGCGGCGACGTCGTCCACGTGCAGCGCGAGGTGGCCGTTCTTCTGCGGCGCGAAGGGCACGCCGAGCTTCTCGGGCTCCCAGATTCCCAGGCAGGTGTCGCCGACCCAGAACTCGTATCTCGCCTGCGCGTCCGGTCGCAGGCCCAGCGTCTCGCCATAGAACCCGCGCGAGCGCTCGGCGTCCTGTGACGGGATGGCGACGAAGTCGAGCTTGGTGACGAGGGGCATGGACGGCTCCTTCGGTGAGGAATGGGCGGGCGCCATCGTGGCAAGGGATGCGGTCAGGTGATGACCGCAATCGGTCCACGTCAATCCTCGTGGCGGCTCAGCGCGTCGCCCGTCGCGACGAACAGCACCGGCCCGCCCGCCAGCGCCCCCAGGCGCGCCAACCCGAGCAGCCCGGCCATCGCCTTCGCCGCGTAGACCGGGTCGAGCGCGAGCCCGTCGGCCTCGCGCAGCAGCACGGCGGCGCTCCGGCTCTCGTTGGTGGCATGCCCATAGCCGGCGCCGAGCCACTCGCGCACGAGCCACACGTCGCCGGACCGCACGATTGCGTCCTCCGGCAGCGAGGCGCCGCGCCGGCGCAGCAGCGCCGCCGCACGCCTCGCGAGCCGTGCGGTCCGGGCCGCGTCGAGTCTCATCCGGTCGTTGACGACGACG
>DATHEP010000512.1:0-3726 GCA_035318525.1 Conexibacter sp. | reverse complement strand
CGTCCTCGGGCGGGCGCAGCGAGCGGCCGACGACCGAGGCCTCCTCGCCCAGCGTCGGGTAGTCGACGAGCACCTTGAAGAGGAAGCGGTCGATCTGCGCCTCGGGCAGCGGATAGGTGCCCTCCGACTCGATCGGGTTCTGCGTCGCGAGCACGAGGAACGGATGCGGCACCGGGAACGTCTCGCCGCCGATCGTCACCTGCTGCTCCTGCATCACCTCGAGCAGCGCCGACTGCACCTTCGCGGGCGCGCGGTTGATCTCGTCGGCGAGCAGGAAGTTGCCGAACACGGGGCCCAGCTCGGTCTCGAAGCGGCCCGTGTCGGGCCGGTAGACGCGCGTGCCGACGAGGTCGGCGGGCACGAGGTCGGGCGTGAACTGGATGCGCTTGAAGCTGCCGCCGAGCACCTGCGCGAGCGTCTTGACGGTGAGCGTCTTGGCGAGCCCGGGGACGCCCTCGAGCAGCACGTGGCCGCCGGCGAGCAGCGCGACAAGCAGTCGCTCGAGCATCGCGTCCTGGCCGACGATCACCCGCTTGATCTCGTGCAGCGCCTCCTCCAGCGCGTCGCGCGGGTCCTCGCGGCGCGTCAGGCGCTCGGGCTCGTCGAAGTCGTTGTCGTCCGGTGTCACGTGCGGGACTCCTTCCTCGTGTCGATTCAGATCAGGCGGCCGAACCAGCGCAACGACAGTGCCGATCCGGCGAGCAGCAGCACCAGGCCGCCGGCCGCGAACGCGGTCGTCACCTGCCGCCGCTCGTCGCGGCGGCCGAGCTGCGAGCCGAGCCGCTCGTAGACGGCGTCGAGCCCGTCCGTGCTGTCGGCCGTGAAGGTCTCACCGCCGGAGATGCGCGCGATCGCCGCGAGCGCCTCCGGGTCGGGCGGCACGCGCTCGACTCGCATCTCGCCGCCTCTGCCGGGGACGCGGATCGTCCCCTGGTCGGTCCCGAGAGCGACCGTGTAGATCGGCACTCTCGCGCTCAGCGCCTCGTGCGCGGTGATGATCGGGTCGGTGCCGTCGGTCGAGGTGCCGTCGGAGATCAGGACGATCGCGGCCGGCGGCCGTCTGCCGCCCTCGCGCGGGAGGTTGTGCAGCGCGGTCAGCGCGCTGCGGATCGCGTCCCCGGTGGCGGTGCCGCCGCTGACCGCGAGACGGTCGATCGCGGCGCGCACGTCGAGCCGGTCGCGCGTCGGGCTCTGCAGGACGCTCGCCTCGTCGTTGAACGCCAGCACGCCGACGTTGACGCCGCGCGGCACTTCGCCGACGAACGCGCGTGCGGCGCGCTTGGCGGCGACGAGGCGGTTCGGCGCGACGTCGGTCGCCAGCATCGAGCCCGAGACGTCGGTCGCGAGCATGATCGCCGCCCGCTCGACCGGCACCGCGACGGTGCGCTGCGGCTTGGCGGCGGCGAGCACCAGCAGCGCGAGCGCGAGCGCGAACGCGAGCATCGGCAGGTGGCGGCGCCAGCGCGGCCGGCGCGGCGCGACGGACGGCTGCAGGCGCGGCGCGGCGAAGGCACTCGCGGCGGCCGTGCGGGCGCGCTGCTGCTGCACGTACCAGGCGGCCAGCAGCGGCAGCGCCAGAAGTCCGAGCAGGACAAGCGGCGCCGCGAACGTCATGAGGCCGGCAGATCGCCGTGGCTGGCAAGGACGCAGGGAGCGTGGCCTGCTTCGCAGGTGAGCGACCGAGGACGCCGCCAGCCGCGGCGATCTGCTGGCCTCATGGGATGCGGGCGGGTCGCGTACCGAGCTCCGCGTGGAGCGTGAGCGTGCGGCCGTCGCGCTCGACGACGACGTCGACGTCGTCGCCGGGCTGCTCGTCGCCGATCGCGTCGGCGACGTCCTCGGGGGCCTGCACGACCTCGCCGTCGACGCGCTTGATCACGTCGCCTCTGCGGATCCCGGCGTCCTGCGCGGGGCCGCCGCCGACCAGTTCCGCGACTCTCGCGCCGTCGGGCGTCGTCGGCGAGGCGGGGGTCGTCGTGACGCCGAGCCAGGGCCGCGGGATCGCCTCGCCGCGCTGCAGGCGCGGGACGATCTGGCGCACCGTGTTCGACGGCACCGCGAAGCCGATGCCGATGTTGCCCGCCACGCCGGCGGTCGCGATCTGCGAGTTGACGCCGATCACGTGCCCGCTCGCGTCGAGCAGCGGACCGCCCGAGTTGCCGGGGTTGATCGGCGCGTCGGTCTGGATCACCTCGTCGATCGCGAACCCGTTCGGAGCTTGGATCGAGCGCCCGAGGCCGGAGACGATCCCCTCCGTCGCGGTGCGGTCGAGCCCGAAGGGGTTGCCGATCGCGACCGCGAGGTCGCCGATCTGGACCGCGCGCGAGTCGGCGAACTCGAGCGCTCTGACGCCGTCCGGGACGCGGTCGGGGTCGACGCTGGCGACCGCCAGGTCGGTCGAGGGGTCGACGCCGAGCACGTCCGCGTCGAGCGCGTCGCCGTCCTGGCCGAAGCGGATCAGCACGTGCGTGCTCGTGCCGACGACGTGCGCGTTGGTGACGATCGTGCCGTTCTTCGAGATCAGGAAGCCGGTGCCCTCGCCGCTGTCCGTGCGCACCGAGACGACGGCCGGGCTGGCGGCGGCGTAGATGGCGCCCGCGCGCGTCTGCCCTCTGTGCGGCTTGATCGGCTCGCTCGCGACGGCCGGCAGCGGCTCGGGGCCGCTGTCCTGCCCGCCGTCGAGCAGCATCCCGGCGGCAAACGCGCCCGCGGCGATCGCGGCCGCGGAGAGCGCCAGCGCGAGCAGCAGCGTGGCGCGCCGCGACGGCCCGCGGCCCTCCGGCGGGTCGATCGCCTCCGCCGGAGCCGGCTGCGGGCGCTCCGGCTGGCGCAGCGCGTCGCGCTCCGCGCTGGCCTCGCGCGCGCGCTCGGACTCGTCGCGCCAGCCGCCCGTCCACAGGTGTCTCGGCGATCCCATCGTCGTACGAGGGTAGTGGGGAACGTAATGCCCGATTAAGGCACAGGGGGCGCGTGCTTCGCCACGGATGAGCGCATCCTCATGCGCGCAGCTGCTGAGCGGATGCGCGCAGTGCCGCGATCGTCCACTCCCACGCGGATGCTCACACCTCCCCCCAGGGGAGCGTCAAGGCCATAGGATCGGATCCGCCATGGCGAGACTTCCGATCGTCCTCCTGCACGGCTACAGCGACGAGGCGTCGAGCTTCGACGTGTGGCGCGACCTGCTCGCGGGCGAAGGCCGCGACGCGACGCCGATCCACGTCGGCGACTTCGTGACGCTCAGCAACGAGCTGACGATCAAGGACCTCGCGGAGGCCTTCGACCGCGCGCTGCGCGAGACCGACGGGCTCAGAGGCACCGAGCCGTTCGACGCGATCGTGCACTCGACCGGCTCGCTCGTGATCCGCGAGTGGCTCGCCACCTACGCCCGCGACGCCGCTGTGCGCGTGCGCCGCGTCAAGCGGCTGATCGGGCTCGCGCCCGCCAACTTCGGCAGCCCGCTGGCGCACAAGGGCGCGAGCTGGCTCGGCGCGCTGTTCAAGGGCGACAAGACACTCGGGCCCGACTTCATGGAGGCCGGCACGCAGATCCTCGGCGGGCTCGAGCTGGGCAGCCGCTACACGTGGGATCTGGCGAGCCGCGACCTGGTCGGCGACAGCCCGCTCTACGACGGCACCGCGGAGACGCCGTTCCCGTTCGTGATCGTCGGCGACGAGGGCTACGGCGGCCTGCGCAGGCTCGTCAACTTCCGTGGTGGCGACGGCACCG